>CAYXDR010000393.1:0-3443 GCA_964463515.1 uncultured Desulfobacteraceae bacterium
CCGATGGCCAAAATGGAATCGACTGGAAATCCGAATACGGATTCCTGAGTTTTCTTCGCCTGGACCGGGTGACCGGCGATGGAATGAACGAAAAAGGACTGGCTGCTGGTTCGTATTACCACGAGGGATTCGCCCGCTTTGCCCGGTATGACCCATCACTGGCAAAACAAAGCATGGCCCCCACCGACGTGGTCGAATATATGCTGTCCAACTTTGCCACTGTTGAGGAGGTACGTACGGGCATGAAAAAAGTCAGGGTCGTGAGCGTGAAGGACCCGGATCTCGATCATGTGGCTCCAGTTCATTTTTTTGTCGCCGATCCCAGCGGTAAGTCCCTGGTCATTGAATATCTAAACGGCGAACTCACAATGTACGACAACCCCGTGGGCGTGATGGCCAACAATCCCACCTTTGACTGGCATTTGCAGAACCTGAGGAATTACGGTTACCTGGGGGAAGGGCCTTTCCAACCCAAAACCTGGGGGGAGATGACCGTAACCCCCCTGGCTTCAGGCTCGGATCTCCTGGGCCTTCCCGGAGATTTCACCTCGCCTTCCAGATTTGTCCGGGCTCTGGTTCTGCGCGAAGTCTCCTTGCCCACCAAGGGAGGATTGAAAACCGTGGAACAGTTTTTCCGGATAATGGACAGCTTCAATGCTCCGGCCGGCAAAGGCGAGGGGGAGCCGAGCGATGAACAACGCCAGGCCATGCCGCCTTCAGGCACGCAATGGACCGTTGCCAGCGACCTGGGCCGCGTTGTGACCTATTATCACACCGCCTGGAACAGGCAGATCCGAAAAATCGACCTGAAAAAAATCGATTTCGGCCAAGGCCCGGTCCGCAAGATACCTCTGGATAGACAACAGGCCCAGAGCATCGAGGACGTCACCCCTGGCCTGCGCTGAGCTGCGGCAGCAAAAACAGTCCATGACCAAAGAGCCGGCAGGCAAGCCCTGTCGGCTCTTTTTTCGTCAGATGAAGTGTTGATCACCTTGCGCCGGGCGGTCTGTATCCGAGACTGCCGAACGTCCAGGGGGCAAGTGGGTAGTTGAGAAGATGACATCCGCAGCGCGGCAGACAGGCACGGATTGGGCAAAAGGACCATTTCCAGATGAAAACGGGAAACTAACCGATCCTTAAAAGTCTATAGTAAATAATACACTGTCATTCTCCGTATTGATTAGGTAGATCGATTCCAATTTCAAAAATGAACGAGGAGAGTTCACTTTGTAGTTCGTCTTTACTTTTAAATGGTAGCCTTTTCGATAGCACGATTTATGTAGGCTACCTTCCCAACCTGGAAATCTAGTCCCTCTTACCCATTGACAGTATTCGCGATTGAGTGCGGGCTGCCTGATCAGCCTGAAGGTTCCTGCATAAACCATTCTTAAGTTTGTTTCAAACGATTTAATAAGGCGAGCCTTTTTGATCGGAGAATATGCCTTTACGGAAAGATAGACCTGATCCGTTCCTTCTTTTATTAAATCAATGCCGTAATTTCCTACCGCATTGCAAACCTTGCTTGTTAATTTATACACATCATACATCTCATCGTTACACCAGTGTCTCCTTTTTACCTTACCGGCTTCTTTATAGGCGGCTTTTACATTTGCATGAGTGATGATTTTAGAAAAAAACTCGGTGTCGGTTTCAGTATGTATCTCTATATTGCTCGAAACGCTATTTATTATTACCCGATAGTGTGCCAAACTTTTGTATTTCTCTGGAAACTTATGAACTTTTCCGGCTTTGCACAATTTTTTCCCGACGCTGCTGTCCAGGAAAAGAGGGTGCTTCCAATCGGCTTGGATAGTGGTGCTGTCGATGGTTATATCGCCGATCAGCACGGGTGTTAAATCGTTAAAGAGAAAATATCCCCCGTCTGCGTCATATACCAGTTGAACCGGCGTGGAAACATGAAAATTTTTCAACTCAGCTAAGCTTTCGCAATCAATATCATAAAGCTGTTTATGTCTTTCTATTCGGTCTTGGTATTCACTTTTGCTTTCATATTCTCCTCTTTCCGGCAGGGGGGCGTTTTTTTGCTTCTTGCAAAGGGCATAACGTTGCAGGATTTTTGTGGGGGTGATTGGGTCGCCATTGTGATGGTAGTCTACAACAGATTTCTGGTGGAACCTGGGGCCCATATACAGCAATGTTATATTGCGTGTTATTCCTTCACCAGCATAGGAGAGAGTGGATATAAACCACCAAGGAATTAATAAAACCATAAATAAAAAGAAACAAAGTCTATTCATGCGAAATAAGCTTTTGTCGATATGAAACATTAAATTTATCAATAATAATGGCTTTTTGACGATTGATCCTAAATTTAATAATAATTTTTAATTTATCGGAAAATGTCATTATTTCCCTGGCCAGATTTGGTTCTACTGGAATTATTTTATCGATAGTCCGATTTGCATAGCCCCTGGTTCTAAGGACATCGATGGAAGATGAAATTTTGATATTGATACAGCTGTTTTCCCAATCCAACGAAATTTCGTCCGGCTCTATTTCTGCCAAATATCGGCTGTCAATAAATTTGGAAAATCTTTTGCGAGCCTTTTCTCTTCGAGCCTCATAAGTATTTATATCCTCGAATTTATTCCTTTGCTTTTGTGTTTGCCGTAATAGTTCGTCATATTCAGCTAGTATACCAGAAAATTTAATTATTCTATCTTGGCCAAGAATCAAGACTACAGGATTGGATTGGAAAGCTAAACTAGAAATTGCGAATATAAATTGCAGGCATACAATAAACAAGTAAAATGCTAATTTTACATAAATTCGAGGACTATTTTCTGTTTCCACAATTATAATCCTTTTCGTAGGTGCACGGTCCGGAAAAGTTATTACACCCTAAACAAAAGGATTTTACTAAAATTACTCCAGCATTACAACCGGTTTTATCATCCGGGACGCCCTTGAATCTCAAAAATTCAAGGGAATCCGGGCATGGCGCAAAAGTTCCTACCTTTTCCCGCGGCGGCTATCCTTTCCGCCTCCATATGGGCCTCTACCCCTCGTGTTTCTTCTTCCTCCACCATATCCACTTCGATCCCCTTTATTTTCGGTTCGAGGCCGGGCCTCACTGACTACAATCGTTCTTCCCTTCAGTTCTTTCCCATTCAGGGCTTTAATCGCAGCCGCTCCCTCTTCGGCAGATGGCATCTCCACAAATCCGAATCCTTTCGATCGGCCGGTATGTTTATCAATAATGACATTAACAGACGCGATTTGGCCTAATGGTTCAAAAGCCTGCCTCAAGTCCAAGTCGGTGACATTGTATGACAAGTTTCCCATATAAATCTTCATTTTTTCTCCTTAAGGCCCTTGTGTTTCCAGGTTTATTCATATGATTCTTGAAGTCATGATCGTTCTCCAAGGAATTCATATTTGATGGCCTCGTAAAAAGTCAAAATAACGATGTCCTTCGGGGT
>CAYXDR010000394.1:0-2078 GCA_964463515.1 uncultured Desulfobacteraceae bacterium
TGACACTCCAACTGGCTACATCGCGTCGGTGTCTTTACGCTGATCGGCCTTATACGGTATGAAATAGATATTGTCAAGAAGTTAAATTGAGTAATAGCAAATGAGACTTGCGTGATTTTTTGTTTAATTTGCAATTGATCCAATTCAAATTGAAGATTTCCGCGAAAAAAAACCGTAAAAAAGTGCAAAACCTCTGGAAAAAAATTGCAACAAATCTTAATGGTCGGTATGTTCACGAAACATTGTAGGCAAAGAAAATGACCACCGGAATTCGCCTGCCGGTTGGGAAAGGAGCTGTCGTGGCAAAAGAAAGCAAAAGGAAAAGTCCATTTCCTACATGCATCGAGGAAGTGAAATCGTCATTATTGCATGTCGATTCCCCTCAAACAAAATCTTCTTCCTACAAACTGGCTTACCTGGACGGGGATTTCTTGATGCGGGACGAGGCCCGTCCGGTCAGGCTGCTTCTCGAACACTTGAAAGCCGATCTTATTCAAACCGACCATGGAATTTTGTCCACTGTGGTGATTTTCGGCTCTGCGCGGATTCCTGACCCAGAAACAGCCGCGGCGCGCCTGACGGATGCCGAGGAGTCGGCCAGGAAAGACCCGTCCGATCCCGCAAAAGCGTTGGAGGTTCAAAGGGCCAGGAGGTGGCTCGCCAACAGTGTCTACTATCGGGAGGCACGAAGATTGGGCGAGTTGATTTCAAGCCGGCCCGGCTGCGGAGACGACGGCCACATGGTGGTTACCACCGGCGGCGGGCCCGGCATCATGGAAGCCGCCAACCGCGGCGCCGCTGATGTAGGAGCGGAGAACGTGGGCCTGAATATAGTTCTTCCGTTTGAACAGGCGCCTAATCCATATATCACCCCGGAGCTCAACTTTCAGTTCCATTATTTCGCCATAAGAAAGATGCATTTTCTCATGCGGGCAAGGGCACTCGTCGTTTTTCCAGGGGGATTCGGAACACTGGATGAACTTTTCGAGGTCCTGACCCTTGTACAGACGCACAAGGTTGAGCCTATTCCGGTACTTCTGTTCGGTAAAGAATTCTGGCGAAGGGTTATCAATTTTGAAGCCCTGGTCGAAGAAGGAACTATCGCCGAAGGTGATCTGGATCTTTTTCGTTATGCGGAAACAGCGGAAGAAGCATGGGAAATCATTCAGACGACCTGTTCGCTCGGGGGAAATAAACGGTGAATGAAGTGCCTCCGCAATCCCTGCAGTCATCTGGAGATGAGGCTCCAGAGCATTTTATAACGCATCCCGGACAGACATCGGAGTCGTTCGGTAAATATCGGCACCTGTTGGATTCCATGTGGATTTTAAAGCCGTATCGTTCAGAAAAAATTTTCATTCGCAACAGGTCGGCACCCTTGCCTCCTGCATTGAAATCAAAAGGTTTTCTGCTCGAATAAGCCAGGGTTTCCTGCGTAGAAAAAAACCCTTCAAATATCCGTCGCTTGGCTTCATCCTTGATTCCTACACCGTAATCCCTTATCACCAGTTCAACCCCATCGCCCTTCGGTTTAACTTCTATTTCTACGTCGGAGCCGTCCGGAGTATTCTCTATGGCGTTTCTCACAAGACCGTCAAAAACCTTTTCGATGCAGTCAAGGGGTAGGAGAACATCCGGGACATCTTCGAGGAAACTCTGGATGTTGACCTGGCGGTGAGGCCATTGCGCACGGGTAGCTGACAGGCGTTGCTCAACAAAATTTTTAAGATTGATGGGGACAGGCTTCATATCCCGGGGTCCGAACAGCTCTTCCACTTTTTTCTTTATGTTGGCCGCAAAATTCTCCATGCCTGTTTCCTGTGCCGCCAGCACCTCGATTTCTTCGGCACATTGGTCGAGCAGAAGAGAGAGCATGGTGTATGCCCCTCCTTCCCGTCCTTCCATTATATCCTGCACCTGCAGCTGGATGGCGCTGATGCGCTTCAAGTTCCGGTGGAGCCGTTCCATATTGTGCGTCCACCGTTCACGAGGAACCGATGCCAGGTGCTTTTCGAGAAGCCCGAGTGAACCCAGCAGTATGGCCACCGGGGTTTCCAGTTCATGGGCGAGGTGGTTTA
>CAYXDR010000394.1:2088-3426 GCA_964463515.1 uncultured Desulfobacteraceae bacterium
GACCGGCTGCACGGAGGAGCAGGACCAGCGGATCGCGGGCGCGGCCGAGCGCGTGGCGGTGATCCACGCGCCGAACACGAGCGTGGGCGTCAACGTGCTCTTCCAACTCGTGGGCGAGGTGGTTTATCATTTTATCCTTGGCCCTGTTGAGGCCCTGGACTTCCTGGAGCGCCTTTCGAACCTGCTCGGAATACCGTGCGTTTTCAATGGAAAGGGCGACCGTAGCACCGACTATGTTAAGCATTTCTACATCTTGCTGTCCGAAGTCACCGTGTTTTCTGTTCAATGCACAAAGCACACCGCTTATCCGGTCTCTTCCCTTCAAGGGGACCAGAAGAAGGTTCCTGGTGTGATACCCCAGCTTTCGGTCCCTTTCAGCGTGAAGTTGGGCCTCTTCGGACGTGTCGGATACGATTATAGGGCGGCCGGATTTGACGACACGGCCGGCAACAAGTTCGTCGAGGTTGAAGCGCACCTCCCGGACGCGGCTTTCGGTGGCTGCATCCTCGTAAGAAGGGGCCAGCACGAAGAGCTGTTCCCGTTCTTCATCCAGGAGCAGTACAACAGATCCTTCGGATTCGGTCAGTTCCATTATTTCGGATGTAACATAGGAAAGAAGTCCTTCAAGGTCAGGGTACTCAGGAAGGGCTGTGCTGATTCTGAGGATGGTTTCGTTGATTCGGGCGAGCCGCCGCTCTTCTGTGATGTCTCTGATTATCGCTATACTGCCGGCCGGTTCCCCTTCGGCTTCAGGGTAGGCTATCGCCCGGATTGTTACATCAAGAATTATGCCGTCTTTTGTAAGCCGTTTGGTTTCGTGACGCTGAAGCTTGCCGTCTTTATAGAGCTGGGCGGAATAATGGGCGGTCTCTTCTTTGAGTTCCGGGGGAATAAACGGTATAAAACGGCCTTCCAGTTCCTCCAGGCCCCATCCAAAAGTTTCCGTGAACGCTGGATTCAAATAAAAGACTTTGCCCTTGCGATCATAGACCACGAAAGGGTAGGGAATAAAATCGAGCAACGTGGTCAAACGTTTCTGGGCTTTGCGCAAGGCCCTTTCCGTGTCTTTCCATCCGGCCAGCTCGTCTTTAATTTCCCTCAGCCGCTGATCGAGTTCTTCATAAGAAGGTTTGGCACCCATCGCCGTATCCTTTCCCAATTTCTGTAAAGCAGAGAATGGCACACAATGTGGTGTGTTGCAAGATTCTTATGGAGCAGATAGAACAACCGAACCAAGCAAACCAGAGTTTCGGTTTTAAGGTCGACCGAGGGGATTCGTTGTGCTAACATTTATTTTTGACGGCCTCGTAAAAGTCAAAATAACGATGTCCCTCGGGG
>CAYXDR010000395.1:0-3418 GCA_964463515.1 uncultured Desulfobacteraceae bacterium
GCCGCCGGAAATCCAAAAATACCTTTCCACGCTGCTGTCAGACAACTATCTGGATTTCGTGGTCTTAGACGAGAGCGGAAACGAGAGAACCCTGGCATACATGAAAGAAAATGAAGGATGGAGAGTCGAAGATTTCGTGTACGTAGAAACATTCAATCCTCCCAGGAACAATACTGGCCGCGACAACTTTGAATTTTCCCATAAAAGCAGGATTTCCCCTTTTACATTCAGGGACCTCGATTCCCTTCTGGCAGCTTTCATCGCATTTTACATGCTCGGGGAGCAGTTCCCCGTCCCTTTGGTGGAAAGAGGGCTTTTCCTGGCCAAGGATTCCGGGCAATGGGTTTTCACCGAAAAGCATCAGGGCCGGTGGTACGCATCTGATGGCCGCTCCCTTGGCCCCCGGGAAATAGAAACACAACACACATATTGTTATTTCCCGAAAAGTCTCGCTTACCATTCCTCGGTAAGAGACGGCCTGATCGAAGGGCTCAAAAGGAAAAGCCGGTTTTACTACGATTTTCTGCTTTTTCTCACAGCCGTAAGAGCGCTCGTGAACCCCGAGGTATTCCGGCATGATTCTCTTGGAGAAAAAGTGGCTGGAATGATTCCTGAAAAGGACAAGGGCGAATCTTTACACGTTGTGTATCCGGACCAGAGGATGGTGTCCGAGGGATTCGAGTGCTACACGGATTACCGGGCACATTTCGATGAAAACACGGCGCGGCTTGCTTCGACCTTTGATGTATTGAACAAAATCCTCCACGGGGCGTTAAAGGACCGGGAATTGAACAACAATTCCACCCAGGCCGAGTTCCTGAAGCTGATTGCATCCGAGGTGGGGCTCCTGCCCCGCCCGGAGGACGGGGTCGGTGAAATTGAAGACTATGTGCGCGAAATACCAGGGGGAGTCGGCCACGGCGTAGGTGCGGCATTCAACGAGTAGCGGGGTGAAATGTCCAGAATCGGCCGGTACATGATGAAGGATGATTTGAGGGCACTGTTGGAAAGCGCCTGCTGCAAGGGGATAACCCTTTCCGACTTTACCGGGAATCCATTCTTTTCCGAGCATTTTAAGGGGCTCTATCTGCCGTTGCTGGATAACAGGGTGCCGGTAATCCCGGGGGCGGCGCCCGCGAAGACTGAAGTTGTTTTGAATTCGCACTACGGTCGAAGGGGGATATTTCTAATACGGCTTAAAGCATACATGGATTTTTTCCCCCATGACGGGCCGGAAAAAATCAGATTAAACCGAAACATCACCCTATACAAGGCGTTGTTGATTCAACAGGCGGCCCACCTGCGCGAAGGCTCCATTGAGCCTCTCAACCCCGAACCAATTTTCGAGGGACTTGAAAACCCCGGACTGGCACGCCGGCTTTTCTCCGGATGCGTCGAAAACTTCAGGTCCGTTTCCCGGCTCTTGTCCAGGTTTCCGCACCGCCCGGATTTCAGGCGTTGTATCCAGTTTTTCAATCTCGTGACCATAGGAATCCACGGCCGCTACACAGGCTGCCTCATCCAGGACATTCTTTCGGCCATTGAACGGCGGCTTGCCTGCGGAGCCGACCTCGGGCCTCTGATCGCTGAAAATCCCGGTCCGAGGCTCGCCGTGAACGGATGCTACGATTCCATTGAAATATTGAAGCGTGATGAAGCGTTGTTTCGACAGCGGCGGCTACCGCAGCAATTGACATCCCAAGGGTACGAATCAGCACAAAAGCTCATCGACCACATGGTGGAGCTTGTCAGATTAAATAAAGACCGGAGCGTGGTGGATTCGGTAAGGCTTACGATCCAGTGTCACGATTTGCTTGCCCCTCTAGCCAGGGAAATCAGTTGTACGCAATATTCTGAAAATAACAGTGTAGTTCCATTGCGGCCGGAAACTGATTTTTTGCAGGGCTCAATCCACCCGGCTTCCCTGAATGAACTCGATACCGTTGAGGACGAGGTCAATAAACGTGTAGAGGCCATCGCAACCAGCATGCGGCCCGGGCCGGTTATTCATCTCCGCTTTTCAATCGAAAAAGGCCCGGCGGCGGAAGGAACCTTGGTTCACGAATACCGCGAAAACGGCCGTAGGGAAGCGGCAGCAGCGGTGGTTCACAAAACACTCGAGCAGGGAGACCACGGGCTCATCGGGCGGATAAGAGGCTCTTATCCGGGAATTATAGGCGTGATAAGAGAGCAGTTTGCAAACCTCAAGCTCAACCGCCTTCAGGTGATGCGGATGCAGAGAAAGCCGGAATCCCTAAATCCGGCAGGCCTGGTATACGCCGTGATCGACGACAATTTCGCCCGGCAGCAGAGGTTCTACGACGCCACTGTGCGCAACCGAAGATCATATGCGATTTACCATCTTATAGACGCCTCGGGATCAACCTCGGCAACCCTTTCTCCGGCCCGGCCATCCGTCGTAGACCCCGCCAGGGAAGCCAATGTCCTGGATGTGGAAAAAACCGCAGCTGCCGCAATCTTCACTGCCATCAAAGATCTGAACCAACCCGAGTCCTTCACGCAAAAGATGTTTCTTTACCAATCCGACGGGGACACTGTGGTTTACCGGGCGGAAGAAATTTCCTGTCTGTCCCGGATCGAGGCGGATCTCGCAAACCGCGACGGTGCCGCCATTAGAAGCGTCACCGGCATGCTCGCAGCCGAAAGAAACGAGATCAAGGTGTTGTTTATTTTCGCCGACGGAATGCCTTCGGACCGGGATTATTCCAACGGTATACGAGATACTGAAATGGCGGTAAAAGAAGCTGCGGACCGGGGTCTCGCCATATTCTACATCCTCACGAAAAACACAACCGAAATGTCGGGGAGCGAACGAAAAAACTTCAACCGGATTTCCAGGTTTGCGACGGACCGAAAAATAGTTTACGATCCGTCCCAACTTCCTTTTAAAACGCGGGATTTGTTTACCGCGCATCTTATTTGAAAGACGCCATGGTCGAAGGCAACTATCGAAACACGGGTCTCAAAAAGAAAACCACCCGCTGGAAAGGCCTTTCCGGGCGGCGCTTACAGCTGCCCGGTGTGGCTTCGCCCTCCCGATCCAGGTACCCCTTCCATTGCTCTGTGCTCAGCAAGGATCAATGCATCGAACGCAGTCTTAGGCGGATGAAAAATCGCCAGGATGCTGCAGCAGCCTATAACATTATCTGTCTTCTTGCCCGCCGCGCTACGGATATACAAAGCCTGCGGCGCACCGCCGAAGCTATAGCTTGCCTCAAGCCCGGAGCCCAGACCGCCCGGGCGTTAAATATTTTTAAACGCGCCGTAATCAAAGACAGGCAGGCTGCATTGGTCCTGCCGGAAATCCTTTTACAAAATCAAATGCTTTTACATGCCAAGGGAGAATCTTTAATTATTTTCGCACATATTTACCCTTTAGTCTCCTGGCCGGAAATCA
>CAYXDR010000396.1:0-3411 GCA_964463515.1 uncultured Desulfobacteraceae bacterium
AAGCCGGGGATGGTACTTTTTACGGTTTCATCAGACTTGTTTTCAGTGTGTTATCGACGCCGATTAAAGCAACCGCATGGGTTTTTATTATCATGAATACAGTTTTTATCTCTCTTATCGCAATTTCCTTCCTGACCGCTTCGTGGTTTCAGTTGACGTCCCCTCCGGGCGAATCTCCCATGGAGGCTGTCACGGCCGCGGTCATCGACTCGGCCGGGGCTTCCGTGGATCTGGCCATAGGGCTGGTGGGTGTGATGTCGCTTTTTCTAGGGGTCATGAAGGTGGCCGAGGCAGGTGGAATGCTGAGGATAATCGCCAGGTTGATACGTCCGGTGATGATCAGGCTTTTCCCCGATGTTCCCCAGGACCACCCGGCGATGGGTGCCATGATTTTGAACATATCCGCCAATGCGCTGGGCCTCGGAAACGCGGCCACCCCCTTCGGCATAAAGGCCATGCAGGAGCTGGACAGGCTGAACCCCACTCCCGGCACCGCTACAAACGCAATGGCGCTTTTTCTCGCGATAAACACCTCGAGTGTGACGCTTCTCCCCACGGGCGTCATCGCACTGAGGGCCGCGGCCGGTTCCACCGATGCGGCGGGAATATTGCCTTCCACCCTTTTCGCGACATTGTGCTCTACGGCCGCGGCCCTTGGTGCATCCTTCCTATACCGTCGTTTTTTCCCTGTTGAAAATCCCGCAGCTCAAAGACAAGACAGGGAAGAAAACGCAGGGGACCACGCAGGCGGGGAATCTGAATCCTACCCTGTTTGGGTCAGCATGTGCGCGCTTTTGGGGGCTGCAGGCCTGATCCCAGTGACCATAGCTTACGGCAGGGGACTTTCACCCTGGATTATTCCGGGCATAATAGTAGGGTTTCTTGCGTTTGGTTTTTTCAGGGGGGTCCGGGTCTATGAGGTATTCGTCGAGGGAGCCAAAGAGGGTTTCCAGGTGGCCCTCCGGATTATCCCGTATCTGGTGGCGATACTGGTCGCTGTTGGAATGTTCAGGGCGAGCGGGGCACTTGAAATCCTGGTGGGTTGGATCGGCCCGATCACGGGGAAGGTGGGAATGCCCGCCGAAGCGCTTCCGATGGCTCTTCTTCGGCCCCTTTCCGGGTCGGGCGCCTACGGGATTCTCGCCTCTCTTATAAACGACCCTTCAATCGGGCCTGACAGCTACGCCGGTTACCTGGTCAGTACCCTTCAGGGTTCCACGGAAACCACGTTCTATGTGCTCGCCGTTTATTTCGGGGCGGTCCAGGTCAAAAGAATCCGGCATACCATGGCGGCAGCCCTTACAGCTGATTTTTTTGGAATTGCAGGGGCGGTTGCCGCCTGCCTGTATCTTTTCGGCTGATAGTTTCGAGTTCCGGCTGCTCCGGTTTTAAATCGGCATCGGTACCGATTGCAGGATCTTTAAATTGTGGGTTTACAACTGCGAAATGTTGAGGCATTGTTCCTTTCCGTATTGATATCGGGTGGTCAAAAGTTTCCCGAAATCCTTTTTCGTCGATTTCTGGGGTTTACCAAGCCCGTAATCATGATGAGGTCGTAAAAAGTACCATCCCCGGCTTATCGGCGTCGGGGTCGGAATCGGTATCGGGGTCGAAAAGGTTGCCGATCAACGTCCGATACCGATAGCGACCCCGACCCCGAGGGACATCGTTATTTTGACTTTTTACGAGGTCATCAAGCATGATTAAGGCAAGAAAAATTTTAATCGTAAATCTCGGGACTAGGGGTGTGGAAAAGGCGGAATTTCCGCGCGAAGCTGGAATCAGGCTGCTTTATGGCAGGGGCTTCAATGCGTGGTACCTGTCCGGGACGAATGTGGAGGAAATCGATCCTCTCGACACCGGCAGCGAGCTGGTTATGTCCTGCGGTATGCTTGCCGGCATGGGTGCGCCGGCAGCTTCCAGGCTTCATATTACGGCCCGCTCTCCGCTCACCGGGTTCCTTGGGAGTTCCAATGTAGGGGGAGAAGCTGCAGAACGGCTTGCGGCCCAGGGCATAGGGTCGGTGGTTATCCGGGGGGGCGCAGAGGTTCCGTCTGTGCTCTGGATCCGGGGGGGGCAGGCTCGGGTGATCGAAGCGCCCGGGCTGTGGGGTAAGGATACAGAGAACAGCACCCGTGCTCTCCAGGAACAGGCCGGTACGAAACATGTCTCGGTGCTGGCCATAGGGCCTGGAGGAGAAAACTTGGTCCGTTTCGCGTGCATCATGGCGGGCGGGCACCATGCTGCAGGACGCACGGGGCTTGGTGCCGTCATGGGGGCGAAACGGTTGAAGGCAGTTGTAATTGAGGGCCGGCTCGGCGGCCGGGGGGCTGGAGGGCCGGGGGCGAAGGCCGCGGCTGAATATGCGAGGGAAATAACGAGGTCTTCGGAATTTGAATTTTTTTCGGCCCACGGTGGCGCGGGCTATCTCACATGGGCCCATAATGCCGGAATAATGTCGGCGTTCAATTTCCGGAGCACGCGTTTCGGCGCCATCGCCCGTATCGATGGGCGTCTTTTGACCTCCACCGTTAAAAAAAGGAAAGGCTGCCCTGGTTGCCCCGTGAAATGCAAAGCCGACCTGAAGCTGCCCGGGCTTACGCAGGATTCCGTACGGCCCGAATTCGAACCCATTATGGCGCTGGGGCCGCGTTGCGGCCTGTCCGACTTGGAAAAAATTGTTTATCTGGATAATCTGTGTTCCCGGCTTGGGCTCGATAACATCTCTACGGCCGGAGTGCTCGCATTCGCCATGGACCTCTATGACCGCGGCCTTCTGGCAGAGTTCCCCGACATCACCCCGGTTTGGGGGGATGCGGATTCGATGGAGAAAATCATAGAACTCATCGTTCGTCGGGAAGGGATCGGTGACATCCTGGCCGGCGGAATCAGGAGAGCTGCTGCGGCCCTGGGGCAGGGTGCGGAGCTCTACGCAGCTCATGTAAAGGGCCTTGAACTCTCTGGGTATCATCCAGGCGCCCTTCCTGCCACGGCGCTTGCTTACTGTGTCGCCGGAAGAGGCGGGGACTTCAACGATTTGTATCCCGCACTGGAATATTCCCTTCCCAGCGAGGGAGCTGGAGGCGCAGCGGGCCGGCCTGTAGATGATACGGCGGCCATCGTTCGCAGGGCAATGCTGGTATCCTACAGCCTGGACTGCCTGGGGCTGTGTAAAGTCCCGGTCTTGAGCCTGCGCAGGTCTTGGAAACTTGAACGGGAAGCTTCCCTGGTTTCGGCCCTGAGCGGTGAAACCATCGGGGCAGAGGATCTCAAGGCTTCAGGCGAGCGTACAGCCGCACTTGAAAGGATTCTCAACCTTCGATGCGGGCTCGATATTTCATGCGACAGGCTGCCGCAAATGTTCAGTATGCAGGATTACCGCGCCGGAGCCGGGGGGTCGTTTACAGGTCC
>CAYXDR010000397.1:0-2481 GCA_964463515.1 uncultured Desulfobacteraceae bacterium
AATACTGGAACGTATAAGACCCAAATGCGCCCATCTTGACTGGCAGTGGAAGGAATATTGAGTTTCACGCCTCGGGCAGGTACAGCAGAGCACTGAAGTTTTTCTATGGATCAAACCGTTTGTTTTTCGGGCCACCCGCAACGACCCACCAGATCTACAAACCGTACGTCCATCAGATTTTCTTCCTTCCACCTGTAATTATTTCTGCGTATGCGAACGAGCCTCTGGCTGAACCTGCGCCCTACAGGCACAACCAGCCTCCCCCCCTGGGCCAGTTGCTCCATCAGCGGCTCCGGGACTTCAGGCCCTGAGGCGGTGACTATTATCGCGTCATATGGACAGTGCTCATTCCATCCCAGGGTTCCGTCCCCCAACCTGTACCGGATGTTTTCGTATCCCAGTCGCTTTAGTGTCTCCCTGGCCTTACTCAACAGGGATTCGATGCGTTCAACCGTGAAGACTTCCCCTGCCACCTCCGCGAGAACAGCCGCCTGGTATCCGCTGCCTGTTCCGATTTCGAGCACCTTTTCCCCTTGTTTAAGCTCGAGCGCTTCTGTCATGAATGCAACCATGTAGGGCTGGGAAATAGTCTGGTTTTCACCCACAGGCAGTGGAGAATCCACATAAGCCTGATGCCGCTGGTCCGATGGAACAAATAGATGTCTGGGCACCTTCCTCATCGCAGCCAGTACCCGTTTATCGGCAATGCCCCTGCTCACCAACTGCCTGGAAACCATCGCATCTCGCTCACTTTGATAATTCAGTGGATCCATAACGTTCCTTTTTTCCTTGCATATAGTCCCGCCGGCCGGAACGGGATTTTCGGTAAATGATATCCAGTTCCCGGCAAGCAAGGTCGAACCCGTATCTAATACAGTAAGAAGCGAAGATCTTCCCTGCGAAACTCAAACCGGCTTCAAAAGCGACCTTGCCTGCAGATCCCCTTGCCACCCATCTCGCTGCCCTGACAGGTGTTCGGATGCCGCTGTATATGTTCTTGAATGATCGAAAAGTTCTGCCAACCATTGCCCCCGCATCGCCACGGGCAAAATCACGCAAACCAAGGACGGTTTCGAGCCTCAAGCCGAGAACCGCACGCAACACGGATTTGCGCTCCAGCCTTGAGAGTTCCAGCAACCAGGAACCAAAGCGTTCAACCACCGCGCCGAAAGATGCCTCTTCGAGTGGATTACGGGCGGAGGGGAACTGGTCCGACGCAAAAACAAGGGCGGCTCTCTCAACCGCCCGGTTCCATCGAAGCCCCCATTGCGCCAGGTTGAAAGAATCTGTCGCTCCGGGCAGGCTCCGCCTGATATCGCGGATTCGTGGATCAGGGTATTCTTCTTCGTTTCTCTGAAACCAGCTGAAGCCGGACAATTTCGCCGCAACGTCTTCTTCTTCAGCTTCTGGCTCTTCGTCGTCATAGCATTCAACTGCAAGCATTCCGACCGTGAGATAAAGGTCCGTGATAATACAGCGCAAAAGCGACATCACCACAAGCTTGTGTGAAAGAAAAGCCAGCCATGAAAACGGATCCGGGAAAACAACAAGCCTGGATCTCAACACCCACGCCGGGGCAGAATTCCACCGTATAATGCTCCGCGCCGCAACGCTGTTTTGAATCCTCTGAAACCACGAATAAAACAACCTGATCCTTCTGAGCCTCAGATCATAAAGCCGTCCAAAGCCGGGGGAATTCAAAAGCACGCCGGTCCGTTCCGACATCCGCCGTGCGGCCCAAAGGACCCTGCCGCAGCGAACTACAAGTTCAGGGCGCTCGGCCTCCGGATGATAACACCGGGCCACTTCGCTGACAAACCCTCCAAGCCCCAGGATACTTCCGGCTTTTGGAAACGGGTCACGATACACCTGGCTGCATCGTTCTACAACAAAGCCTAATGCCGCTTTCCTGGCTCCCGATGCCGTGTTCGCGCGGTGGGACAGGACGTCCAGCTCTTGCCGGATCGAACGATATCTGGTTATAACCTCCCTTAGCCTCCACCACGCAACCAGAATCAGAACGATCAGAAAAACCACAGCCCAGGGCACCGCCTTTAAAAAAACATCCACAATATCCCCCCAGCTCAAAATTCACCCTCCGTACCTGTTTCGCCTGGATTTTTTCATATTCCCTTTTAATCAATTATGCACGGCAGAGCAAGATGACGGCCGAGGGACCTTGCACGGCTCCATCAAAATTCAACAAACACTTTGACTCCACCGGCCTTTTGCCACTATAGTCACAGATTGGTTGGTCTCCATTCAGAGATACAGAGTGGAAACCGGTGGAGGACCGGATGAAAAGATACGGCTCACAAATCTTTCTCGCACTGTTCATTTGTTCTCTCGCGCTTCTACTGTATCTCATGGGTACCTATATTTCAGCAATCGTGCTGGCCGCGGTGATAGCCAGTGTTTTTTACCCCCTCTACCTTATTATAAAAAGAGCTCTCAAAGATAATGAAACGGCCGCCTCGGCAG
>CAYXDR010000397.1:2491-3394 GCA_964463515.1 uncultured Desulfobacteraceae bacterium
TTTTTGCATCTTAACGGTCCTTGTCTTTCCTTCCGGATGGTTTGTAGGTGCCTTGAGCAATGAAGCCTACGAATTCTATAACATTAGCCGGGGTGCAATGACCATCGAGCATGCAAAAGAATTTCTGGCGAGCGATTCCATATGGGTAAAAAAAGTTAAACGCCTGGCCTCCCTGACCGGGATCGAACCTTCAATCGATACTTTCCATAGTATGGTGAACGAAGTAGGAAAAATAATAGGCCTGTTCCTCTACAAGCAGTTGAGCTCGATTGCTTCCAACCTATTGAACTTTATACTACATTTCTTTATCATGCTTCTGGCGGTCTTCTATTTGCTGCGAGATGGAATGAAACTCAAGGAATATATGATCCAGCTGATTCCCTTGCCCGCTATGCAGATCGAAAAGGTGATCAAGAAATTTCATGAAATGGGCCGCGCCATCTTGTTGATAAACGGAATATCGGGAATAATTCAAGGGTTTTTCGGAGGCCTGAGCTTTTACATTTTCGGCCTTAACGCCCCTTTGCTGTGGGGAACGGTTATTTCCTTCATGGCGTTTCTTCCGGTTATAGGTGCGTCTGTGGTTTTCATACCTGCCACGGTTATTTTACTGCTGCAGGGGAAAATCAAGGTTGCCCTGGGCTTTCTGCTGTTCAACCTCATTTACAGCTCCGTAATTGAATACTTTCTAAAACCCAGGCTGATAGGAGCCGGGATGCATATGAACTCCTTAATGGTTTTTATAGGGATAATCGGCGGCATCAAACTTTTCGGGATCATGGGAATCCTGTACGGTCCGCTCATAATAACGGTGTTTCTTACAATGGCGGAGATTTACCGCACTGAATATTGATCAACTCGTAAAAAGTACAATCTCCGCTTTATCGGCGTCGGGGTCGGAAT
>CAYXDR010000398.1:0-3380 GCA_964463515.1 uncultured Desulfobacteraceae bacterium
CCCCGGTGCTGCATATGGCGCACAAACAGGCACAAGAAAAACCCGGCCGTTTGATCCAGGCTTCAAAGGCCTGATAAAAAAACACAAATTTTCATGCCCCTTGTTTTCTTTTATCCGAAACCAACTTCTCCACCGACGATCTGATTTCGTCCTCGGTAGCACCGGGCGTGAACACCCCGTCGAAACCCAGGCGACGCAGTTCCTCGCCGTCAGCCGGGGCAAACACGCCACCTATGATGAACACCACTCTGTCGTCCAGGCCCTTTTCCCTGGCCCCTTCCATCAGCGGGCGGCCCAGGGTCAAATGGGCTCCGCCCAGGGAACTGACTCCAACCACATCCACAGATTCCTGAACCGCAGTGTTTAAAATTTCCGGGGGGAGGGCGTTTCCTATATATACCACCTCCATGCCGGCGTTTCGAAGCAGTTTGGCTACAGTGATCAGGCCCCTGTTATGTACGTCCAGGCCAAGCTTGGCCAGAAGCACCTTTATTTTTCTTTCCATTTGCAGGCTTACCCCTCTCTGATATCAGCATTCATTTTTAACGGCGGTTTTCTCCCTCACCAAAGCGCGGGAGGATTCCACAGGCCGAATGCGTCCTTGAACACCTTGAACATTTCCCCTTCGGTGCACCTGACCTTCGCGCATTTGATAGACCGGGGCACGATATTGTCCCCGCTCCTGCAGGCATCCCGAAGGGCCGAAAGCGCCCTGGAAACCGCATCGTTGTCCCTGCCGGCCCTCAAACGAGATAGCCTTTCACACTGGCGATCCTCCACTCCTTCCGGGTACCTGAACACGTTAATCGGTGGAGGCTTTATTTCCGAACGGAATGCATTGTAGCCAACTACTTTGATCTCGCCCGTGTCAAGGTCCCGCTGCTGGCGTGAAAAATAGTCGGTGATCCGCTTTTGGAGCATGCCGGAGTCCACTGCCGCCACATAGCCTCCGCCGGTCTCGATTTCATCCAGTTCATCGAGGATCCGGGACTCGATCTCGTTGGTAAGCGCCTCCACATAAAACGAACCTCCCAGGGGATCTACAACTTCGGTGACCCCGGTCTCGGTCTGGATAATCTGCTGTGTCCTCAGGGAAAGCAGGGCTGCTTCCTCTGTGGGAACCGAATAAGCCTCGTCATAGGAATCCACGTGCAGGGACTGGGCCCCCCCGAAAACCGCGGAAAGAGCGTGGTAGGCAGACCGCACCACATTGTTAAGGGGCTCCTGCTGAACCAGGCAGGCACCTGAGGTCTGGACATGGCATCGCATCAATTTCGCCCGGTCCGTCCGCGCCTTGAACCGATGAGTCATTATTCGGCCCCACAAACGTCGCACGGCCCTGAGCCGCGCCACCTCCTCAAAGAAATCGTTTGCAGGCGACCAGAAAAAAGCCAGCCGATCTGCGATGGAATCCACATCATGACCGCGCCGTATCATCTCCTCGATAGTCTCGATTCCGTTCGCCACCGCCACAGCCATCTCGGTGATGCCTGAAGTCCCGAACTCTCTCAGGTTGTACCCGTTGAGAGTAATAAAATTCCACTTGGGTACATTGCGGCGGATAAATTCTATATTGTCGCATTGAACCCGGAAACAGTCCCTCGGCGGAATGTATTCCGCCCCGCTTCGAATGATCTCCTCGAGGGTGGTGTCGTTTTGAACGCTTCCACGAAGCTTCTCCCACGCAATGCCCCGTTCCTCGGCCAACACCAGAAACATCGGAAAAAGTATGGCTGTATTGGAAGGATAATGGGTGACGATGGAAACCGTAACCTCGTCGAGAGGTATATCCTTGAACAAAAGTGCCATGTCATCCACCGAATCTATGCAGACCCCGGACATCCCCACCTGCCCGCAACTCAGCGCGTCGTCCGAATCATACATCTGGATCGTAGGGATATCGAAAAGGATGTTGAGCCCGGTGGCCCCGTGGTCCAGCATGAACCGCATGCGTGCATTCGTGTCTTCCGGCGAGCCGAAACCGGTCAACTGCCGCATCGTGAATTCACGTCCCCTGTACATAGTCGGGTGTATTCCCCGTGTGAAGGGCACCTCCCCGGGGTTTCCCAGGTCGTTGAAATAATCGGCATC
Organism: uncultured Desulfobacteraceae bacterium; assembly: GCA_964463515.1. Classification (GTDB taxonomy): domain Bacteria; phylum Desulfobacterota; class DSM-4660; order Desulfatiglandales; family Desulfatiglandaceae; genus CAYXDR01. The sequence continues at coordinate 2,092 of CAYXDR010000398.1, forward strand.
TCTGACGTTGAGCGGTGTGTAAATCAAATCCCTCGGGATGTCGGAGCCCAGGACCATCCGAGGAGTCTTTTTCCAACCCGGCCCGTCCAGGCCGCCCGCCCGCTGTTCGGCCCAGCCGGCAAAACGCTCCTCGATCGCGGCTAAGGCCTTTTCGTTGTATAACGAAGTACGATCGCTTCGAGTACGGCACTCGTCGAGAATCTCTTTAGTAGTCTTTCTTTTCATGATTCAACCCGCCCTTCCTGATTCAGCCGCAGGCCCGGTCCTTAATCTATATGAGAACAAGCGGCAGTTGTCATTTTGGTATTTGGTAATACTGATATCCGAATACATACCGCCTGTCAAGAAAAGATTATATGACAAAAAAACTATGTTATAATGCTCGCTATTTGCATATACATGCAATTATATAGCCACATATTTTGTCTTATGGTATCTGGTATTACCAAATACCGCTTGACAAAAAAACAGATGCCTTCTATACCTTCAACAGTTGAATCAAAGCTACGTCCAGAACGGTCGCTTATACAATCCATTGCCGCAGAGGCTAAAACATGTTCAAACCCCTTACTCATAAAAGGTTTTCCGATCAAATCGTCGCGCAGATCATGCAGCTTATCAAAGAGGGGCAGCTCAAGCCGGGAGACACGTTGCCTTCAGAACGTAAGATGGCCCAAAATTTCGGGGTCAGCCGCCCCCCTTTGAGAGAGGCACTGAAGACACTCGAAGCCATGGGTTTCCTGGAAATCCTCCAGAGACACAAGGTTAGAGTTAAATCCTTCGCCGGTCCTGACTTCTACAGTCCACTGGCCAAGGCGCTCGACAACGATGCCGGCATGGTCTTCCAGCTCCTGGAAATACGGAAAATATTCGAATCGTGGGCAGCATCCACGGCAAGCCAGGTCGCAGCCGAAGAAGAGATAAGAGAACTGGAGCAAATTTACGACGAAATAAAGAACGATTTCGACAAGGATGAGCTGGGGGTGGATGCGGACGTTAAACTCCACCTGGCCATCTACCGCGCAACCCATAATACTGTGCTGGCCCACCTGGCCTTCACACTTCTGGAGCTGCTGCGCCAGGCTCAGACCGTAACCCGCCGGGTGATGCTCGCAGATGAAGACAACAAGGCTGCACTGTTGAAGCAGCATGCTTCCATAGTTGAGGCGATCAAGGAAAGGAACCCGCGCAAAGCCCGAAGTGCGGTTCTTTCCCACTTAAAATTCGCCGAAAGATACCTTAAAAAGCACTACCTTAAAACAGCCGATATCGATACCGACGACGAGGCC
>CAYXDR010000399.1:0-3379 GCA_964463515.1 uncultured Desulfobacteraceae bacterium
CGGAACCAGGCGGGTGTTCCAGCCGATTTGAACATTTTCCTGAATCAACTGCTCGGCGAAAGTCGTACCACTCTGGTTGGCGGCCATGAAAACATATATGCTCTTTTTCTGGTAATCCTCCGCGATCATCTTCGCGGTAGCCGAATCAGGAGCCGCACCCACCACGGCCGCAAAACCAGGGGCAGTGCCGTCGACGAATTCAACACCTCTTTTCCTCATGATCGCATCGTCGGCCGCCCCAAGCCAGATTTTTCCATTTTCAATATCCGGATCTTCAACCTCGGGCTGATAAAAATCCGGGTCTTCGACGTACCGAACGGCCTCACTGATTTCTTCGGCGAACAATGCGGCCATTCCCGCATCCAGTAGAGGTCCGAGATACGGAAGGTTGCACACATTTTTCACGTGTGGCGGAAGCAGGTTCCGCGCGAACTCGAGCGGCCGGAGTGCAGAGTCCAGGTCGGTCACCTTTATGCCCGTCAAAGAATAAATTATCGGCAAGAAATACGCGGTGTTAGGAAATTCAATCTTCTGTGCCCCGCCGTAGGTCTCCAGCGCCCGCTTATAAGTACCTTCAGCTTTAGAAACAATGTTGTATGCACCCTGTATGGCTGCAAATGCTACCAGCTTTGACATAGTTTACTTCCTCCCTTCTTAAGAGGCATTTTCGTTGGGGTTCTACGCCGCATCGAGCGCACGGCGGTCATCCATGCTCATCAAAACACGCTCCCGTGCCCGGTCAAGACCAAGAGCTTTCCGTTTCTTGTCGATATGAGCGATCATCTTGCGCGCATGAGCTATCGGGTCCACCTCCAGGTCCCACATGCCGCCGTACATATTTTCGAGTTCTTTGTATAGATAGTTTTCGAAGATCGGCGATCCGCTGACCGGCATCGTAACTCCGAATACCGTGTACACTCCGGAAACAACAAAATAATGACCGATACTGATCGCCTTTTCGCTCATCCATTCCGGCGCGGAACCCGCCGCCGGAAGATCGCTGATATCGTTGCCCAGCCCGCCGGCTTTCACCACCTCCGTGGCGGCCATCAGTATCCGGCTGTTGTCAACGCAGGACCCCATATGCAGAACGGGGGGAATTCCCACCGTCTCGCAGACCTCTGTCAAACCGGGCCCGCAGTATACCTTCGCCGATTCCGGTGTCAAAAGTCCGGCCTTGGCGCAGGCGATGGCATTGCAGCCTGTGGTGAGAACTATGACGTCATTCTTGATTAATTCCTTGACGACCGCGATATGGCCTTGGTCATGTACTACACGCGCGTTGTTGCAGCCTACCACTCCGCCGATTCCCCGAATACGCCCGTTTATGATGTTATCGTTGAGAGGCGTATAGGAGGCCCTGAAAGTTCCTCCCAGATGGTAGTTGACCGCTTCGTAACTGAAGCCTGCGACGAGGTCGGATTTGGCAGAAGGGATGATCACGGGTTTGTCACGTTTGGGGAAATTCTCGATCGCCACGCGGACGATTCTCTTGGCGTCTTCAAACGCGGAGTGCTCATCGAATTCTATGTGTAAAACATCGCCGGATGCAATTTTGGCACGCGGGTTGGTTGTAATTACTTTGGTATGAAAACATTGGGCCACGTTAGCAATATTTTCCATGATACACTGTACATCCACCACCATCGCGTCCACGGCGCCGGTCACTATCGCAAGCTCCTGCTGAAGGAAATCACCAGCTAGAGGCACACCGTGCCGCATCAATATTTCATTCGCCGTGCAGCATATGCCGCTCAACTGGATACCTTTGGCCCCGTGTTTTTTTGCCAGTTCAAGCATCTCCGGCAGTTCAGCAGCCTGTACGATCATCTCGCTCAGAAGAGGTTCGTGCCCGTGAATCACCAGATTCACGTGATCTTCTTTCATCACGCCCAGGTTTGCCGTGCTCTTCACCGGATAAGGACAGCCGAACAAGACATCCTGAAGATCGGTGGCGATCATGGAACCGCCCCAGCCGTCTCCGATAGCAGCCCTGGAACACTGCTCTACCAGGTTTTCATAATGCTGGTCGACACCGATATGGGTCCTGTGCATGATTTCTACGATTTCCCGGTCGATTCCTCGTGGAACCACTCCCAGTTTCTTCCACAATTCATACCTTGGCTTGGGCGCCCTTGCCGCGGTGCAAACCTCCCCGTTCTGCTGGCCCCATTGCGCCAGCGCGTTTTCGGCTACTTCAACCGCGATTTCATCAATGTCTCTGTCCCGGACCTGGCCGTCTTCCCCCTTCACCGTCGTTTCGACTCCAAAGTCAGGGGCTATTTCCAGGAGCTTTTTTGTGTCTTTGATTCTGTAATCCTCTGTTTCCTTCCTGGCTGCAGCCAGAAAAGTCTCTGCCACTCCTCTTCCGTGATCGCTATGGGCAGCCGCGCCTCCAGCCACCATCCGCGCGAAATTCCTGGCAGCTATTGTCTCAGGCGTCGCACCGCACAGACCCTTTCTGGTGTCTTTCCCTTCTATTCCGCCTTTCGGTAAAGGCAATCTGCAGGGACCCTGGGAGCAGTTTTTACAACAAGTTCCTTGAGCGCCGATATTACAGGGCTTCATGCTTTGAGCACGGTCGAAAATGGTATCGATCTCCATCTCCCTGGAGCGTTTAATCATCTCGACACATGATATATCAGCGGTTAAGTCTTCCGCCTTCGGAGCGGATTTTTCTTTCTTCTTCGTCAAAGAAAGTTTTTCTTTTACTTCTTCTTTAGCCATTATACTCTCCCTCCTTGGGACGTATTATATTATTGGTATTACATTCTCCGGTGAATCCGAGCCAGATTCTCCGTAAGCTTATCAACGAGATCGAGCTGTACCTCGGCGGGAGTTTTAGCGTGTTCGACGCCTGCACCCGCGGCATGGGCCGCCGCCATTTTTTTCCGCTCTTCCGCTCTTTTGGCTCTAAGTGCGAGCAAGGCCTCCCGTTCCTGCTCCTTGGCTTTGGCTTTCTCTTCTTCTTCAGCCTTGGCCTTGGCCTCTTGCTCTGCTTTCGCTTTTTTCTCGGCTTCAGCCTTCTTCCTGGCTTCCTCTTCAGCCTCAGCCTTAGCTTTGGCTTCCTCTTCAGCTTTTTTCGCCTGGGCCTCCTCGGCCGCCTTCTTTTTAGCCTCAGCCTCTTGCGCGGCCTTCTTTTCGGCTTCTGCCTTTAATGCTTCCTTGTCTTCCTTCTTTGGTTCCGGCTTGGCTTCTTCCTTGGGAGATTCTTTTGGTTTCTCAGCGGCTTCAGGAGCCTTGGCTGCCGCCTTTTTGGAGGGCTCTGCTTTTTTTGCTTCGGCCGGCTCTTCTTTGGGTGCCTCCTTGGGTTTCTCCTTCGCCTCTTCCTTTTGGCCAGGAGCGGCTTCTTTGGAAAATTCCAGGTCAGGCTCGGGGC
>CAYXDR010000400.1:0-3357 GCA_964463515.1 uncultured Desulfobacteraceae bacterium
GGAAAATATCGTGAATGGTACCAACCTGTTCGATCTTGCCTTGGTAAAGGACAGCACCTCTATCGGCCAGCGAGAGTGCTTCTCCAAAGTCGTGAGTGACCATCAGAAAAGTCGTGCCTGAGTTTCTATGTACATCCTTCAGGGCCTTACGGATTTCTTCGCGGAATACAGGGTCGATAGCGGACAGGGGTTCGTCCAGTAAAAGAATGTCGGGTTTGACAATGAGTGCCCTGGCGAGAGCAACGCGCTGTTTTTCGCCTCCGCTGAGGTTTAACGGCAGCCTGGAAAGCAGATGATCTATTGCCAGGAGTTCGGTCAAGTCCCTTAGGCGTTTTTTTCCTTCTTCCCTGCCGACATGATGGAAACGCAGGCCGTAAGTAATGTTTTCAAGCACATTGAAATGAGGGAAGAGAGCTTGATCCTGGTAAACGATTCCAACCCCTCTTTTTTCAGAAGGCAGTTGGGTCACCTCCCTTTCCTTGATAAAAATTTTTCCTCCGTCAACTTGAATCAAACCAGCCACGGCTTCGAGCAGGACTGTTTTACCCGCACCCGTGGGCCCCATCAACATGAAAAACTCGTTTTCTTCGAGAGATAAATTGATGTCTTTCAGATGGAATTCAAGCAGGTGGACGTTTAAGTTATCTACTCTGATCATGATTCCTTCGCCTTTTTGATTGTTAGAATGCGCAAAAGAAAGAACAGAATCAGAGCGACTAGCACAAGCCACACAGCCACTGGCTGGGAATATTTGAGTCCGTAGGCCTCGAAGCGTTCGTAGATCAAGACCGGGGCTGTCATGGGATGATAGGCCACCACTACCACAGCCCCAAATTCGCTTATCGCCCGAGCGCTGCACATTATTATTCCAATCAGCATGCCGCGCCAGGCAAGGGGAAACGTGATGCGAAGAAAAGTGGTGGTCATCGACGCCCCGAGGCTTCGCGAAACTTTTTCGAGCCTCGGGGAGACGGCTTCAAACCCGGTTTTTGCTGCGTGAACATAGAAAGGCAGTCCAACGAAGGTAAGCACGGTAATGATTCCGGTAACGGTTCCGAGCACCCTGATTCCCAGTTGATCGGCAACCTGGCCGATCCAGTGGTTTCTGCCGGCGATACTCAAAATCGCGATTCCGATCACAGGATGGGGAATCATTATGGGTAGATCGATAACCGCTTCGAGAAAGCGCTTCCCCCTAAATTCCAGGCGAGCGAGCAAGTAGGCCAGAGGAGTACCCAAAAGGAACGAGATGACCGCGGCCGAGCCGGCTGTGTAAATGCTTAACTTTATCGACCGCGCGACATCTCTGTCCTGGATACTTTCCCACAGTGCCGGTATTGACGGGGAACGCATCAATTCGACAAGGGGAATAAGAATAAAGGCCATAATCACCGTGCCGGAGGCGACGGTGAACCAGAAAAAAGGTTCTTTTTTTCTCATCGGACCCTTTGGGCCTAATTTTTGATTTCCACAAGCGCCTTTAATCCTTCAGGCAGCTTTTCTTTCATCTCCGCCTCCGGCACCCTGCAAGGGATGAACGGGGGCTGGCCCATGTCTTTGAGGATCTTGAGACCGCCTTCAGGTGAAAGCATGTATTCGAGGAAGGCAACGGCAGCTTCTCTGTTAGGGGCGTCGTTGATCAGCGTTATACCATAAGTGCAGGAGCCGCCCTTGAGTTCCATAAATGTGCCGGGTTTTTTCCCCGTCACCTTAACAACGGCCTGGGAGTAGAAATCGTCGTATTGGTAATTGCCCAGGTTAATGTCGTCTGGAAGAATCACGTACTTGAGGTCGTGTTGTACGGCCACGGACAGATATTCCCATGCATAATCCATGTTTCCGGTCTGGAGAAGCGACACAAGTTCCACGGATTTAGGACGGATGTTGGCTTTAGGCCTATTAGCGATGGCGGCATCATAAAGACCCGGTTTTTTGTAATATTTTTCGGCCAGCTGAATCACCATAAGTGCTCGGTAGCCGCAGGGGTCCAGGTTTGGATCTGAGTGGCCCCAGACCACGCCGTCTTTTTGAAGAATTTCGTACCAGTTGTCTTCGTTCACCTCGTCGGCGAATCTGCTTTTGTCTGTGTAGCAAAGAACAAGCTGGTTGGAGGCGAATCGGATGTTCCAGTCCGCGTTGTCCGGGATAAGGAGCTTGTCGATAACCTTGTAGTCTGCCGAGGCCATTATATCGCAGGGTTTATTAAGGTCCGTTACTTTGCGGGCCGCAGCCTGGCTCCCGCTTGCCTCGCGAAGCAGGTCCACTTTGGGATATTTGGTTTCGAAGGCCTTCTCCATTGCCTGGAAAGGTACTGAAAGACTTCCTGCGTGAAACATCACCAGATCCCCCTGGGGTTCTGCAAATGCATGTGCAGTTACCAGAAGAATGAACAGCGTGGAAAGTACTGCCGCGATCCTTTTCATGTCTTAAACCTCCTGTTGATAGTTGAATTTGTTTTTACGGTTTACACCTTTGTTTTTTCAAAAGGCTTCAAAATATCCTGGGATATTTGAAAGCTTTTGAAGTCCTTTTGGTAAACAGCGATTAGTTCGTAAAAGCCCCTGGGCTGTTATCCTGAAGCCCGGATGGGAGTTCGGGGCAGGCCCGGTCCCAAATGAAATCCGCAATCGCGCTTCGTTTATACGGCCTGCGTTTGTAGAGACAGCAGGCAGAAATGAAAAAACCGTTTGTTTTGGACTTGTTACAGCACTACAGCACGGTATTTCCCTTGATAAATACAAGAACGCATCGGCCAATATAATGAATCGAACGTTATATGTCTAGCTTGATTTATGTCAAGACTGATACAAAAAATATGTCTAAGAGCTGGAAGTGTCAAGGGAAATGTATTTAATGCAATATCCTTGGAACGTCCGGCGAAGCAAGTAGGTAAAAAGGCTGTCGCGAGGTGTACAAACGGTGTTAATCAATGCGGATTATTTTCACCTGGTGGCCCACCCATTCAAACGGGAGGTAAATCCGGCCGCTGTTTCCACTCGGCTTGACCGTCTTCTCGATCATCAGCCTTCCGAATACCTCGAACTTTACCCTTTCCCTGATTTCGTCGATAGATCCAGAAGGCTGAAGCTGCTTTTCCTTATTCATATTTATTTTTGTTAAGTGTAAAATAAGGTAAAAAAATTATATTAGCCATGCTGCCCTTTTCCAGAAAACTGTGCAAAACATCAACTTTTCTGCACTGTATACCTTATGTCGAGTTTGATATAAGGTTTATGATAATTTTTGGCATCGATGTTTGTCAAGAAAATATCCATGCCCCAAATATTTGATAAAAAATTAAAAATGATCAACTCGTAAAAAGTACAATCTCCGCTTTATCGGCGTCGGGGTCGGAAT
>CAYXDR010000401.1:0-3347 GCA_964463515.1 uncultured Desulfobacteraceae bacterium
ACGCCATCAGGGCCGAAGTGGCCCGGCTTCCGGAGCAGCGCTGGAAAATCACGCTTCTGATGCCCGTTTTCCCGATTCTCTTCCCGAATCTAGTCCGCTTCACCTTCAAGACACTGGGCGCGTTTCTGGACTCGATCATTGCCGACGAGCAACTGAAGCTGGTCCTGACCGCCAACATGCTATACTACCACGACGATCCCCACTCCCTTTCCCTGATCTATTTCAGCGCCGGCCAGGCCAGCTATTTCAGCGGCGGCGGGCACTACATCAAGGGCGGCTCCCAGAAGCTTTCCGACTATCTGGCCGCCGCCATTAGCGCGCATGGCGGCGAGGTGCTTTTGCGCCACACAGCGCGGCGAATCCTCACCCGGGGCAAGGCCGCCGTGGGGGTGGAATTCACCCGAACCCGGGACCGCGGCGAGCCGCCGCGCCAGGCCTTTGCCCCGGCGATCATCGCCAATGCCGCCGTGCCCAACGTGGCGGGCATGCTTTCCGGGCCGGCCCGCAGAGCCCTGGAAAAGAAAGTCGGGGCACTGAAGCCGTCCTGCTCACTGATCACCATGTACCTCGGCTTCAACACGGACTTGAAACAACTGGGCAGCAAGGACTACTGTACCTTTCTCCTGGACCAGGAGACCCGGGGCATCTCCGATCTGCCAGCCAACTACCGGGATGACTTCGCGCGACGGGGCATCGTGTTCGTGGACTACGGCCGGATCGACTCGGGACTCGCCCCGGAGGGCAAGTCCGTGGGGGTGATCTGCGCTGCGGACTACTTGGAGGACTGGGAAGGCTTGAGCCCTGAGGCCTACAAGCGGAAAAAGGAGCACGTGGCCCAAACGCTTATCCGTCGGCTGGATCAATTCCTGCCCGGCAGCGCCGCCTGCATTGAGCACTACGAAGTGGGCACGGCCAAAACGGTCCGCCGTTTCACCCTGAATCCGGAAGGGGCCGTCTACGGCTATGCCCAGATGCCGCGCCAGACCGGCATCTTCCGTCTGCCGGCGGTTTCCCCGGTGCCCAACCTCTATTTCGCCTCGGCCTGGGCCAATCCCGGCGGTGGTTTTACCGGGGCCATGCTAAGCGGCTGGTTTTGCGCCCGGGAAGTGCTGCGCAGGCACAAGGCCCCGGCGCATTGAGGCAAGGAACGTCCCCACCCTGTCCCACGACCAGCTCGGTGCCTTGGCCACCATGGTCAAAAACGTGGAGGCCGCCTACGGCATGCCCGGGGCCCAGGACTTGAAATACATTCCACACCCCATTTTTTGCCTGATCACATTCATATAAAATAAAACCAAAAAAATGCGAATGAAATTTTTTTGATTCCGATTCTGTAAAGGTTATCAAGGGTCACTGTTCAATAAAGCCTAAAATAAAAGACGGGAGGGTTAAAATGCCACAGAATCTAACTACACCTAATCACTGCCCTGGTTTTCAGGAATTAAGAAACCTTAGTTCTTTTGTATGCAAATGCCCGGAATGCGGAAAAGAATTGGAAATTTTTTCTGATGAATTCGACCGGCCTCACATGTGTCCCCATTGCGGCAAAAGCGTTGATTTCACCAGGTGCAGGATTGAATCTTCAGCCAAGGATGATTCTCCCCGCTAATCCGTTCCATGGATTGCAGGAGTGTCTGTCAAAGGCCGGAGCACTTTGTACGAGGCCATCAAGGATTTGATGAACTCGCAAAAAGTCAAAATAACGATGTCCCTCGGGGTCGGGGTCGCTATCGGGAGCGGTATCGGCCGTTGATCGGCAGCCTTTTCGACCCCGATACCGCTTCCGACCCCGACGCCGATAAGCCGGGGATGGTACTTTTTACGGTTTCATTAAGGATTTAAAGCATCAAGAAAGTTTACAATGGATGTTTTCTAAGGCAAACTAAAAATAAAAGAGCGTTCATGACTTGTGATGATTTCGTGAAACGCTATGGCGGAAGCGCTGGTAAGGCCCTCCACATCCGCCTTACAGTCAAGAGCTGCGATCATTTTTCTCCTCAGTGCGGTTATGTGTTTAAATTTCGGGAAAAGAGTGATCATCCATCTGGATATGGATGCCTTCTATCCTTCTGTGGAAATACTGGACAACCCGGATCTCAGGGGAAAACCCGTGGTCGTGGGCGGAAGCCGGGAGAGGGGGGTGGTGTCTTCAGCGTCATATGAGGCACGAAAATACGGTGTCCACTCCGCGCAGCCCATATCCACGGCGATGCGGCTTTGCCCCCATGCAGTGTTTCTGCGGGGCAGGATGCCCAGGTACCGGGAAATTTCAAGACGGGTGTTCGAGGTTTTCCAGCGGTTCACACCTTTGGTTGAAAAACTTTCCATCGACGAAGCTTTTCTGGATGTCACCGGGTGCAAGAGGCTTTTCGGCACGCCTGAAGAGATAGCCGGAAAAATAAAGGAGGCTGTACAGCGTGAAGTGGGACTCACGGCTTCGGCCGGTGTGGCTCCGTCCAAATTCGTCGCAAAAATCGCATCAGACTACGAAAAGCCGGATGGCCTGACCGTGGTTCCAGAGGAAAAGGTCAGGGAATTTTTGGACCCGCTTCCTGTAAGCAGAATGTGGGGTGTCGGAAACGTCACCAGAGAGGCCCTTGGAAGACTGAATGTCCGAACTTTCAGGGATTTAAGCCGGATGCCTGTCGGGGTGCTGGAGAGGAGGTTCGGCAAGTACGGAATCCGGATGCACGAGCTTTCGATCGGAGTGGATGAGCGCGAGGTGGTGCTCGGTCACGACACTAAGTCAACCGGGCATGAGGAAACATTTCCCGAAGATATTGTCGGCCGGGATTCCGCCGCGAGAGAGCTTTTGTTTCTTGCAGGCAAAGTGGCGAGGAGAATGAGAAAGGATTTGCTCAAGGGCAAAACCGTGACCCTGAAAGTCAAATACAGTGATTTCAAATCCATAACAAGATCTTCAACTTTGCCTGCTGCTACTGACGACGCCGGGGAAATATACAGAGCTGTGTCGGCACTGTTGAATAAAACGGAAGTGGGCAGAAGGCCTGTGCGCCTGCTTGGTGTTTCGCTTTCGCAACTCCAGCATGTACAGATGGAAAGGCAACTATCTCTTTTTCCTGAATGCGAGGCTTTGAATAGGAAGAGAAACTTGAACACTGCTTTGGATTCCATCTCCGAAAAATTCGGTGATGAAATTATCGGCCCGGGCTTGCTTTTGAATAAATGAGCGTGAGCCTCAATGGGATGCCCGGGGTTTTATACCCCGGGAAGATGTCACCTTACTGCAGAAGTACCCATGCGTGATTTTCCGGTCCAGCAGGAAAAAATTGACAGTGTAAGATATTTTGACGCCCGATACCTGGTCTTCGGCGTGGCTGACAAGC
>CAYXDR010000402.1:0-3314 GCA_964463515.1 uncultured Desulfobacteraceae bacterium
GGGAAGGTGCAGCAGGTAGGAGGATCCGAGAGTCAGAAGACCTGCCTGGGCCGAGAGGGGCATGACCGCGTGGACGGCGTCGTGCCAGTGGTTCATCTGAGGATAAAATGGGAATCCCGGATCGAATTTTTCGATCCGGGATTTTTTTGGTTTGCGGCAGGATTAACCGCTGGAAAAGTAGTGGTTGTTCGAAAGACAACGAAGGAGTGATGTCATGCACATTTCAGAAGGCGTGTTATCAGCCCCGGTGCTGGCTGCAGGCGCCGCTTTCGCGGTGGCCGGGTGCGCCGTCGGGCTGAAAAAAATGGACTATGACAAAATACCGGAGGTGGCAGTGCTTTCCTCCACCTTTTTTGTCGCATCTCTTGTTCATGTCCCCATTGGGCCGTCAAGCGTTCATCTCCTGCTGAACGGTGTTATCGGGCTTTTGTTGGGTTGGGCGGCCTTTCCTGCGATTCTGGTCGCCCTCACCCTGCAGTCAATCCTTTTCCAATTCGGGGGTATCACGGCTCTCGGAGTGAACACTGTCAATGTGGTTGTTCCGGCCCTTGCTTGCTTTTATCTTTTTCATCATGCGGTCAGGCGGGACAACATGATCATATCCCTGGTGGGAGCCTTTGCCTGCGGTTTTTCGGCCGTTCTTTTGACAAGCCTCATGGTGGGCCTTTCACTGTTTTTCACCGGAGAGATGTTTCTGACGGTGTCGAAGCTGGTGATCGCCGCTCATTTTCCGGTTATGATTATTGAAGGAATTATAACTACATTTTGCGTTATATTTTTGAAAAAGGTTAAACCGGAACTGTTAGGAGGAACTCATGCGCTTGGCAATTCTCTACAATAGAAGCTTTTTTGCAGGTGTCGGTTTTTTGCTGCTTATCCTTTTGTTTTATATGGCGGTGTGGGTACCGGCCCCCCAGGCACACAACGTCCTTCTTTCGGCATACGTGGAAGGAGACAGCGTTGTTGTCGAGGGCGGATTCAGCGATGGTACGTTTTGTGAAAATGCACGCATAAAGGTTTTCGATCCTTCCGGGAAGTTGCTCCTGGAGGGAAAGACCGACGAAAACGGAGAGTTTTCTTTCGTGCCACCCCAAAACACCGACCTCACCTTGGTGCTTGAACCCGGCATGGGCCATCGCGCAGAATACACGGTGCCGGCCGAAGAACTGCCGAACATGGCCGGCAGCCGGGAAGTCACGGCGGAGAGCCCTTCCTCGCCTCCTGTTGAAGTTCAAGGCTCCCAAGGCCAAGAGCCTGTTTTGATGTTGGATTCAAAGGAGATCGAGTCAATCGTGGACAGAGTCATAACGGAGAGATTGCGGCCTGTCACCCGGCTCATTGCAAAATCCCAGGACAAAGCGGCGGTTTCGGCCACAGAGATATTCGGCGGCATAGGATATATCATGGGCCTCATGGGAATCGCTACCTATGTACGATATCGTAAAGGCGGAAAGTCTTGAATATAGTTGAACCGTTTGCAAATGGGAATTCTCCGGTCCATCGCCTGGACCCGCGCGTAAAGATTGTCACCGCCGCGCTTTTTTCCGTCGTTGTCGCCCTTAACTATGAACCGGCGGTTCTTTTCGTGGCTTTGGCATCCATTCTAGCCTTGTTGTTTGCTGCCAGGCTGTGCCTCAAAAAGGTGCTGAAGCGGCTGCTTCTTGCAAATGGATTCATACTGGTGTTATGGTTTTTTTTGCCATTCACAACACCAGGGACAACGGCTTTTACAGTTTTCGGCATCGGGGCCACCTTTGAGGGCCTTGGCTACGCTGCTTTAATTACCATAAAATCGAACACCATCCTAATCACCTGTATGGTTCTCCTTTCTACATGCCCGATACTGGATCTCCTATACGCGCTTCACCATCTCCATGTGCCGGATAAAGTCGTTCACCTTTTTTTCTTTTCTTATAGGTACCTTTACGTGATAAACCAAGAATATATCCGGCTGACCAATGCGATGAAGGTGCGTTGTTTTAAACCAGGACACAATCTACACACCTGGAGGAGCCTTGCCTATCTGGTAGGGATGCTCATCCTGAAGAGTTCTGAACGCTCACGGCGAATCTACAGCGCAATGCTTTGCCGCGGCTTCAAGGGGAAATTTTATGTTTCGGAACATCGTGTTTTCCGTAAATCCGATTTGGCCTTTATAGTATTTTCAGTGTTTTTTATAGGTTTATTGGTCGTAATTTAATGAATGGCGACGATTCGATTATAAAACTTGAGGGAATAAGCTTCGCCTATCCGGGAAAATGCCTGCTTTTCGACCGATTCGATTTCGAATTCAAACGAAGGGACAGGATTGGGCTGATGGGCTCAAACGGCAGCGGAAAGACCACCCTGTTTCACCTTGTCACCGGGCTTCTCAAGCCTTTGGGGGGAAGGATAACAGCCTTCGGAAAGGCAAGGACTGCGGAAATCGATTTTCGTGAGGTGCGTGAAAAAGTCGGCTTTCTTTTCCAGGACGCTGACGACCAACTGTTTTGTCCCACCGTGGGTGAGGACGTAGCCTTCGGTCCTCTCAACCTGGGTAAGTCACGGGATGAAGTTAAAGGGATCGTCTCCTCGACCCTGGATGTTCTGGGATTAAGAGGCTTTGAAAACAGCGTGACTTACAAACTTTCCGGCGGGGAAAAAAAGCTGGTCTCTCTGGCAACGGTACTGGCCATGACCCCTGAAGCCCTCCTGCTGGATGAACCCACCGGCGGGCTCGATGAAGACACTACGAAAAGAGTCGCAGGCATTCTGAACAATCTGGATATCCCCTTTGTCATAGCATCACACGATAGAAGTTTTCTCGATGAAACGACCCGGGAAATATGGGAACTGAAAAAAGGGAGGATCCGCAGGCTGGTCGCCCGCGGATGACCCGGTCGGCCGACGCTCATACAGGTGCCTGGAGGATGTAGAGGAATGGAAAAGGGACTGTTGATGGTATTTACAGGCGATGGAAAAGGCAAGACCACCGCCGCGCTCGGGCTGGCGATGAGGGCGGCCGGGCACGGCCTCAAGACCTGTTTCATCCAGTTTATAAAGGGTAGCTGGAAGTACGGGGAACTGGAGGCTGTAAAAAGGTTCCCCGATGGAATCGATCTGCACGTGATGGGAAAAGGTTTTACGTGGAAATCGAAAGACCTGGAAGCCGACAAGGCGGCTGCCCGCCGGGCCTGGCTGTTCGCGCGGGAAGTCATGGATTCCGGCCGTTACCATCTTGTTGTGCTGGACGAATTCACCTATTTGCTGAGTTACGGAATCATCGACGTGCAGAACGCTGTTTCTGCTCTCGAACACAAACCAGTGGGTCTTCA
>CAYXDR010000403.1:0-3310 GCA_964463515.1 uncultured Desulfobacteraceae bacterium
AAACTGGAATTGAGGGAAATTCCAGGATTCAAGGGGAATACCCGCTCGGATCGTGCTCAGCGTGCATGATTTCCCACATCGGGTTCTTGTTCATGGCCGATAGATTTCGACAAATTGGCATCCATCTTGAAGAAGCGTTTCTGCCAACCCCGGTATGCCACCTCAAAACGCTTCTTCGGAACCTGCTGCAACACCTATGTCCGTCTCATGAGAGCGCTTCCTTCAGGCTCTAATAAGACCACACAGTTTATGAGCTCCTGACAGGGGGCCAAAGGCTTATTGACATATCGGCACGAAATATGTACAGTAACACTGTACGTAAAACAAAAAGGAGGCCGAAATGGCAATACAGACAACCTATACGAATGCGCGCGCCAGCTTAGCGTCACTGATCGATGAAGTCATAAAAAATCGGGAAGTTGTAATCATTCAACGACGTGGCAGCGAGGATGTTGCCATGATAGCCGCCGATGAACTGTCCGGCATACTTGAGACCGCACACCTGCTTAGATCCCCTGCCAATGCAGATCGGCTGAATTCCGCACTTGAGCGGGTAAGAAAACAAGAGGGATCTTCCCAGACCGTTGATGAGCTTCGTGAGGAGGTTGGTCTTGACTGGCAGATCCGGGCCTCAAAAGGGTAGGGAAGCTATATTTCAGCCAGAATTTAGAGAGGACCTGCGGTACTGGGTAGAGATTGATCGTAGAGTAGCTCTCCGTATTTTCAAGCTGATTGAAGCGGTCATTCGAGATCCGTTTCAGGGGATAGGAAAACCAGAGCCTTTAAAATTCCTCGGTGCCGGGGTATGGTCTCGCCGCATTACCCAGGAACATCGATTGGTTTATGTTGCTGGCCATAACAGAATCGATTTCGTGCAGTGCCGGTACCACTACTAATTTCTGCTGAAATGGTTTCTGCGAACATAGACGTGCAGCTGCCGGTATTCCGCTGTGCTTGAGCCCGGCAGGTGACCTCAGCGTTCAATGATTGCTCTCGAATATGCTTAGATTCAGGCCCCGGTAAATGTGCATACCGATAACTTTACGTAACGGAAGTAAGCAAGAGGACCCAAAGATTCACAACATAAACTTACCGGCAACATAATGGGGTTTATTCTGCAATGTAGTGATTTGCCGGGATTCAGCCGGAATCATAAAGATAATCTTTAGCGTTCGTTGTAAGAAATGATCTGCTACTCTCTCATAATTATTGACACATGTAACCCCTCTGGTTACGATACATCTCATGATTAAATCATTCAAGCATAAAGGTCTCGAAGAATTTTTCTATACCGGAAATAAAAAAGGTATAAGACCTGAACACGGTGGAAGGCTTGAATTAATTCTAGACCGACTAAATGCAGCCAATGAAGTGAAGGATATGAATTATCCTGGTTCAAACCTTCATAAATTAACCGGTAATAAAAAGGATCAATATGCTGTTAAGATCTCCGGTAACTGGAGAATATTTTTCAAGTTTATCGACGGTGACGCCTATATTGTTGACTATGATGATTATCACTAGCGAGGTACAAACATGAATAAAATAAAACGTAAACCAATACATCCAGGGAAGATAATCCAAGAACACTATCTGAAACCATTGTCAATAACTGTTACAGAAATGGCTTCAACGCTCGGAGTGTCCAGAAAAACACTATCAAAAATTATAAATGAAAGAGGGGCTATAACTCCGGATATGGCTCTTCGTCTAGGCAGAGCTTTCGATACATCAGCAGAACTATGGATGAATTTGCAAAAAAATTATGACCTATGGCTGGCTGAAAATGAGTCAAAAGAATGGCAAAATGTCCAACCACTATCTTTCGATAAACTACATGCAAATATTCAAAGCTCAAAGAACAATCCAATAAATCAGACCGGGCTATAAAATGTCCGGGTGATTATTGGTGTGCGTTCAACGATTGAACTGGAATACCTTCAAATTCAGACCCTGTTGAAATTCCAGTATTCGATAAGCTGTACGTAACAAATCCTGATATTTTCTGCAAACTGAATAGGTTATATAGCCTTAACCACGCAATCGGCAATGTTTATACAGGCGGCTGTGTAAAAGGGTCGAACTCAGGGGCCTTACCCAGCGGGCGTTATCGGATCTTGTCTCTGAGCTTGACATCTACGGTTTTATCCAGTCACGGATCATATCCAAGGGCAGGTACGGCCGGTGCCGGGAAATTTCGAGCATCCTGCCTGCGCAGGTAACGGAACGGCTGAAACAGACTCTGCTTCTTGCGTTTGATCTTGGGTCCAGGTGATTGAAACTCTGATGTTTTGCCGGGGGTTTTGACTTTGAGCGAAAGTATTTTCAATGCTTCGGTTATCCTTGACAATCAGTTCATCAATTCGCTACTTTAATTTAATAGTTGCAGCAGGCCGAAACCTCACCATGTCCACTTCTTTTCAATGGGACCTAAATGGCCAAGGGTAGAAATAATACCGTCAAATACGAAAGTTTATAATGCTATTTATTTTTTAAAATAGTTAAGTGGTAGTCCCAACGGGACTCGAACCCGCACTTTTGATTTTAAGACATTGAAAACATTATTAAAAATTTTATCTAGTGCTGGTTTGGTGCTGGAATGGATTTGAGCCGGTGTTTTAAAACCTGAATCCAGCGTTGACCGGATACAGGATATTAGTGCTTCCTTTTTCCCTTGTTCAGTTTCCGCCTGAGAACATCCGAGCACCTGAAAGTGACGATACGCCGGCCGTCGAGCATGAGGTCGGTTCCGCTTGCAGGATTCCTTCCCCAACGCGGGTTCTTTTCCATCACATCAAACTTCCCGAACCCGGATATCAGCACTTTTTCTCCCTGTTCAAGGGTGCACTTGATGAGCTCGATCAGGTTTTCGACCACACCAGCGGCCTGTTTCTTTGTCAGATCGGTCTTGACGTAGAGAGCTTCTCTCAAGTCATTCTTCGTGAGTGTCATGGTACAAAAGTCTCCAGATTGGTTGATGTTACGGCAAGGAATCAAACATAGCAGCAGGCTGGGCTTGATTACAAGGGGGAAATAACCTTTATGGATGTAGGTTTGTAGGTCCGAATTCCAATTCCCGACACCGGCGAACCAGAAGCCCCACAGCACCATGGATTCCGTCAAAGCCTGTTGAGCTGGTGCCAAGAACGGCATCGGCCGCATAGACCGTGGAGCGGTCCGGGAAGCGGAAAGATATGATGGCAAGTGGGTGCTTCAGACAAATGATGATTCCATAAGTCTTGAAGATGCCGCCTGTGGTTACAAGGGGCTTATGGTTATCGAACGATGCTTCAGGTCTCTCAAGCGGACC
>CAYXDR010000404.1:0-3287 GCA_964463515.1 uncultured Desulfobacteraceae bacterium
CGGAAGCCGAAATAGAAAAGTGGTGGATCGCGGGGTTGGAAAAAGTTAAATTAATTAAAAATGAAGCAACCCTTGATACTGTGGAGTCTGCCTGATGGCTACTTGTTGGATTATTGCCGGGCCGAATGGGGCGGGAAAGACAACTTTTGCATTGTCTTATCTGCCGGAAGTTGCGGGATGCACAAACTTTATCAATGCGGACTTGATTGCCGCGGGAATTTCTCCGCTAGCGCCTACGCGTGAATTGATGGCGGCAAGTCGTATTTTTTTGAATGAGATCAACGAATGTATAGCGGAAGGAGAGGATTTCGCTTTTGAAACAACACTTGCCGGCCGGGGGCATTTGAAATTGATCAAACGCTTGCAAAATAAGGGATGGATAATTGAGCTTATTTATTTAGGCCTCCCAAGCATTGAAATGTCCAAAATGCGCGTAGCGGAGCGGGTTTCTCACGGAGGTCACAACATCCCACGGGAGGATATTGAGCGCCGTTTTCCACGCAGCCTTAGAAATCTGTTAACGGAATTCAGCGCCAGGGCAAGCCACTGCGCCTGCTTTATGAATGATAGTGAAGTTCCTGTGCTGATTTTCGAACAACAGGGGGAAACCCGCAAAATTTACCACGAGAAGTATATGCAACTTATAACCCGGGAGGCTGGATTATGATTGCCACTCTCGAAGATACACCTTCTGAGAAGAGCTTAAGGATATTAGAAAGCCTGAAAAAAGTAGTGGCCGAAACCCTTGAAAGAAAGCGCAAACTTGGCCAATATGCCGTCATCTGGGATGGTCAAAAACCGGTTCAAAGCGGTCCTGATGTACCAGGGGTGAAAGGGTAACCAGTTGCCACTACTCAGAATGTTTCCGGGAAAACCCTCGTGAATCTCCGTATTCCTAGTGGGTGAGATTGATGAGCAGGATGCGCCATGACGAATGATCTCCAAAAACCACCCCAATCAGAAATGCTTATCTACCAGGCCGAGAATGGTCGGACGCGCATCCAGGTTCGGCTTAAGGATGAAACGGTTGAACTGATCCGGAAAACCTTTGTATAATTTTTTGGCGCTGAAATCCCTGCTATCAGCAAGCATTTTCGAAATTTTCATGAGACGGGAGAGCTGGAGCGAACTGTTGCCCGAAGGCCCAAGATCGCACGGGGATGGATGAAGATTACCAGCCTATGGAGAAAATTTTTACCGGTGTGATCAAGAGGACTTTGAGGCAGGTGGCTTCTGGAGGGTAATCCTGGTTTTCCTGTCTATGCCGAGTGCGCGGCGCGCAGCGATGTGGACACCTTCAATGGCGGATGAAGAGATCACAGATCGGTTAAGCCAAGCGTCGCACTCCGAAGGGTCTTTGAGATAGCGATTTGTTTTGATCAGAGCCAGGGATTTTTCATATCAAGGTCTCTTTTTTTAAATGTTGAAAACAGATTACATGAGTCTGAAACCTTTTACAAGGTTCAGTTGCCCTGAGATTCCAGGTGATTTCGGACAAAAGCAGGCAACCACGGGGCTTGCCCTATGTTTTTTTCGATGCCATCGGCGGCGGTTTCCGTTTCCTGAGAGGCCGCGAGAAAAATCCGGTCACGAGAAACGAAGGGGAGAAAAAAATCAGAGGATTGGCAACGACTCTATCCGGCAGAATGTGGTACCAGCGATAGCCCAGGGAGCGGAAGTAACGCCTGGCTTCAACAACGCGGCCTATTTCACCTGCGGCGGCCAGGGCTGCGTCCCGCTGACACCGTGAACCTGCGGCTCGCCAGAGGATGCGTTTTCGAAGTCCGAACCGCTCGAACATGGTACGCATGCGAATGTACTCCCGGAAACGGGACAGGCTGTCAGCGAAGGCAAATACGGCCAACCCGGCCCACCCGAGGGCGATGACCTGAACCGAGAAAAATTTCAGGGTCTGCCCTTCGTCAAGAAAATGGGCGGCAAGAAGGGAGAGGAAGGCGACCGTTGCCGCGGAGAAAAGGCAGGTGGCTGCGGGCAGGGGCGAGGCTGCGAGATAACGGCCTATATTTGCAGAAAAGCGCCTGCTTTCCTGATTTCTGTTTTTACCATCGTGTGTTTTCATGCATTTTAGAGGTTGGTTTCTGTATTTGGAAACTTCTTGCTCGAAATATTATAATTGTTTAAAGAAGAAGATTCAATAAGGATCAGGAAATCCCGGCTCTGAATCCGGGATGATCCTATCGGGGGATGATCATTTCCTGGGGGTGCTGACCCTGCCTGTTCCTGTACTCGCACCGGCGCAGTTTTTGAGAGAGATCATCCATGAAGGAAGGGAAGGGGAGATGAAAATTTAAGAGAAAACGCCGGCGCGGCTAAGAAAATATGATCAAAGATGATAAATTCATGGACAAAACCGTCACGACCACGATAGATGAGACGCTTTGCACTGGCTGCGGCCTCTGTGTGGAGGTCTGCCCGAAGGAGACCATCACGATGAAGGGGAAAAAGGCCGTGGTGACGGGTCCTGAGTGTCTCAGCTGCGGCCACTGCGTGGCTGTATGCCCCACGGGTGCGATAAAGGTCCCGGCCCTGGATCTTGAACTTTCAGCATTCAAGACCTTAGAGACCCTGGAATCCTGGCTTCCTTTCGGGAAGGGGGACATCGGGGATCTGGTGAACCTGATGCGGTCCAGGCGTTCGTGCAGAAACTTTCAGGAAAAATCCGTACCGGCGGAGGTGTTGGAGGACCTGGTGAAAATCGGTATCACGGCTCCTTCCGGCTCCAACTGCCAACTCTGGAGCTTCACCATTCTCCCCGATCGGACGGCGGTCCAAGAGCTTGGCCGACGGGTCGGAAATTTCTTTTCGAATGTGAACCGAGCAGCCGAGAAGACCTGGCTGAGAAAAGGGCTTCGTCTTCTGGGAAAACCCGAGCTGGACCAATATTTCCAGACTCACTACCAGACTGTCAAGGATGCCCTCGAAACTTGGGATAAGACAGGCCGTGACCAGCTTTTTCACGGCGCGCCCGCAGTGATTGTGGCAGGCTCGAAGAAGAAAGCCTCGTGCCCGGGAGAGGATGCGCTTCTGGCAACACAGAACATGCTTCTCGCGGCTCATGTCCTTGGCCTGGGGACCTGTCTCATCGGATTTGCGGTTGAGGCCATGAGAAGAGAAAAAAAGATTCCCCGGCGCCTTGGCATTCCGGACGATGAGATGGTTGGTGCCGTGATTGCGCTGGGGTATCCGAACGAGGTTTACCATCGTCTCACCGGGAGAAAGGTGACGGTGTCGGAATCGATTCGATCATCATCAATGGATCCGGAGAA
>CAYXDR010000405.1:0-3275 GCA_964463515.1 uncultured Desulfobacteraceae bacterium
TTCCGGTATACGAGGCAGGCCCTTACAGGGTTTATGAAATACGTTCCGGCGGCACCGGTTATGTCGAGGCCTTACGTTACCGGCCTGTGGTTGTAGGCAGAGAAAAATGGCGGCGGACCGCCTACAAGTGGTTCCGGCTGGGAGATCCCGATGTTCCGCTGGTTTTTGAAGATGGATCAGCCTCTGGACTTCCCGGGGTTTTCACTCCCTGCGAAACTCTGGATGTCCGCAAGCTTCCGAAAACATTGATTCAAACCCGTGGACCCGCAAGCCAGGCTGTCAGTGGCGACGAAATTTTGATCAAAGGCGCGGCCATAGGGAAACCCTTGTTGATCAAGATTTCATATCACCCCAATTGGAAAGTGGAGGGGGCGGATAGCGTGTACCTGGCTTCACCCTCGTTCATGCTGGTGGTTCCTGAAAAACCCACGGTAAGGCTGTATTACGGCCGGACATGGCCGGACCATATCGGCCTGGTCATTACGGTTGTTTTTTTGGCAGGGCTGGCCGCATCCAGAGTTGCTAAGACAAGGCGTTTCGTTCAGCGGTACCGAGAGTCCCTCGAAAGAATAGCCTTTCCCTTGGTGCTTTTTTCGATGCTGCTGGTTTTTGCAGGCGGACTGTGGTATCTGGCATTCAAGGCCCCTGAATTTCCAGTGGTGCCGTTTAACAGAGGGGCTGAGCATTTTACCGCCGGTGAGTTTCAAGAGGCGGGGAAATGGTTTGGTTATGTGCGTGAGCGCTACCCCCAGACCCTGGTGGTCGATGAAGCAGCCTATCACCTGGCCATGACATATTTCAAGGAACAGGAATGGAAAAAGGCTCTCGAAGAAATAGAAAGACTTCTTTACGAATACCCGGAAACCAGGCGGGCCCCCGAGGCCGGTTATCACGCAGGATTGTGTTGCCTGGAGATGGATAGGGTTGGAGCGGCTCGCCGCTGGTTCAAGTATACGATCCACGGATTTCCGGAATCGGCATGGGCCGGGTTTGCGGCGGAAAGATTGCACCGGTGAATTGAAGCCCTCGGACGGTTAAGGTTATGAATGGAGCCGTAAACCAGGGTGTTACGGTTTTTATCCCCGTATACAACGAAGAAGAAGTTCTTGAAGCCAACCTGAAGATCCTTTGCAGGTTTCTCGAAGGCCTGGATTTATGTTACGAGGTGCTGGTCGGCAGTAACGGGTCTTCGGACGGCACCGTGGCTATACTTGAGAGCATGGCGCGGGAATTACCCGTATTGCGATTTTTCCACCTGCCTGTGAAAGGAGTCGGGGCCGCATTCAGGGAAGGCCTCATGCAGGCCTCCTACGAATATTTTGTTACGGTGGACATGGACCTGTCGATCAGCCTGGATTTCATAAGCCGTGCATGTGGTTTGCTTGAATCTCACGACATCGTGATAGGTTCAAAGTTTACAGGCCGGCAGCGGCGTTCTTTTATCCGCAAGGCGGCAAGTGGCACTTTCATCGCCCTTGCACGAATGCTTCTGGGAATCGGCTTTCATGATTATTCCATAGCAGCCAAAGGGTACCGAAAGAGCGTTGCACGCAATTATATCAGCAGGGTGGATGATTTGACCTTTTACGTGGTGGAGGTTGTTTACAGGGCGCACCAAGATGGAATGCGTCTCACCGAGATCCCGGTATATTGCTGCGACACCAGGGGCAGCAGGTTCAATTTGATTCACGAGGGCTTCTATAAATTCGGAAAGTTGTTCCTGCTTTGCTTGAAGCAACTGAACCTTGGGTAGCTTTCAGTCTTTATCCGGGCTGTAGGAGGGAACTTCAGCTCCCCATGTTGTTGATTGATGGTTCCGGCGGTGCCGCGTTTCAATCGGAGCCGGAATCGGTATCGGCTGTTTTTACAGTCGTTTTTTTTCGCCCGGCTAACAGCAACAGAGAAGGCTTCCCCAAAAGAACTCTTTTATTTACACAATTCTACCACGAGTATATTTTTCTGGATTTTTCCCATGGCATTGCGGGGCAGGGCTTCGACCACCAATATCTGCTTGGGGCACTTATACCCTGCAAGTCTTTTTTTGCACATGGCCAGCAATTCTTCGCAGGTCGCCGAATCGTTTGCGTTCAAAACCACAGCGGCAGTCACGCGTTCCCCGAAATCCTCATCGGGAAGCCCGACCACGGCCGATTCCCGTACTGCATCATGGCTTTCCAGTACATTTTCTATTTCCTTGGGATATACATTATAACCCCCGGAAATGATGAGTTCCTTTGATCGCCCCACCAGGTAGAGCCTCCACCCGTCGGTTTCATCCAGGTAACCCATGTCTCCGGATTTAAAGTATCCACCGGCAAAGGACTCCCTTGTTTTATCGGGTTTGCCCCAGTACCCGGCGAAGACGTTGGGGCCCTTTATCCATATTTCCCCCACTTTTCCTCCGGATGTATCCCGCCCGTTTTCATCCACCACGCGAACCGTAATCCCGGGCAGGGCGAAACCAACGCTTTTTGGTATGCGTTCGTTCGGGTCTATGGGGTTGCTGGTGTTCATCGCCGTTTCCGTCATTCCGTAGCGCTCCAGTATCCGGAATCCGGTGAGCTTTTCGAAGCGGTGGAAAAGATTTTCCGAAAGCGGGGCTGACCCGGATATAAAAACACGCATGGATGAAAGGTCTGGTTTGTGCTGCACTTTTTCGAGTTCGTTCACCATCCTCTGGTAAATGGTGGGAACGGCCATCAGCATCGTGCACCGCGTTTTTTCGATTGCTTCCCAGGTTCTGGCGGGGTTGAATTTTTCATGCATGTAAATTGATGCGCCCGCCAGCAGGCTGCCAACGAGAGCCACATTGAGCCCATGAACATGAAAAAGCGGAAGGACGTGCAGCAGTGTATCTTTTTCTGTCCACTGCCATGCCCGGGCCAGGGCCCGGCTGTTGGAAACAAGATTTCCGTGTGTTATCATCGCACCCTTGGAGCGGCCGGTGGTGCCGGATGTATAGCAGATCATGGCTGTTTCGTCGTCTCCGGCTGCAACCGGAGAAACGAAAAAATCCTGAGGCACCCTGTCAAGCAGACAGCCCAAGGCGGACAAACCCGGTAGTTCGTCATCCACGAGTAGAATCTGTAAGTCGTTGATTGCTGCCAGTTTCTCCCGTGATCGCAGATAATGTTCCCGATCTGTAATAAAAAAAGACGTACCGGAGTCTGTGAGAAAATAGTGAATTTCTTCGGAGCGGTAGTCTGAATTCAAGGGCAGGGAAACCGCACCGAGGGAAAGGGCTGCGAAATGTAAAAACAGGAATTCAGGGCATT
>CAYXDR010000406.1:0-3269 GCA_964463515.1 uncultured Desulfobacteraceae bacterium
TCCATCACCGATTGGGGGATGTCCACCGGATTGGCCGCGCAGCCGCACACAAAAACCCCCTGCCTGGATGTCTCGACTGGTTTCAGGGTGCCGGTTTCGATGAAGCCGTCCGCATCGACGGACACATTCAGCCTTTGGGCAAGCTTCTGGACTTCCACGGGGACTTTGAAGCCGTGGGAGAGCACTACCATCTGGAACTGCTCCTCCAGTGAATTGCCCGATTCATCGACATAGGCCACCTTCAGGTCGTCGGAGCCGTCGGTGGCAGGAACGACCGAGTGGACCCGGGAACGGATGAAGCGGACACCAAGATCGTCTTCGGCGCGCCTGTAGTAGCGTTCAAAGCCTTTGCCGTGGGTCCGCATGTCCATAAAGAAAATCGCCGCGTCAAGGTCTTCGCCCGCATGCTCCTTTGCGATGGCTGCCTCTTTGACAGCATACATGCAGCAGACCCCTGAGCAATACCTGTTGGAACCGTCGGTATGCGTGTCGCGCGAACCGACGCATTGAATCCATGCGATCCGCCCAGGTTCCCGTCCGTCAGAGGGACGGATCAGTTTTCCCTGGTAAGGACCTGTGGCGTTCAGGATTCGTTCCATCTGCATTGCCGTGATCACGTTTGGAAAGCGGCCGTGGCCGTAAAAAAGGAGGCTGGAAGGATCTACAGGCTCCGCACCAGCCGCAAGCACCACGGAGCCTACGTCCACTTCGAAGCTGCGTTCTGTCTGATTGAAATCAACCGCACCGGCCGGGCAGAATTTCTCGCAGGCCCGGCATTTGCCTTTTTCGAAATATATGCAGTTTTCTTCATCGATGACGTATTTGAGCGGCACCGCCTGGGGATACTCCACATAGATGGCTTTTCTTTTGTTCAGGTGCTCATTGAAAGCGTCATCGACCTTTCTGGGGCATTTTTCCGCGCACAGTCCGCACGCGATGCATTTGTCGACATCCACGTAGCGGGGCTTTTCCCGTAAATTGGCGGTGAAGGCCCCGGCTTCTCCGTCCAGGCTTTCCACGTCGGTAAGGGTGTGCAGTTCTATGTTCAGATGCCGGCCGACCTCGACCAGTTTAGGTGAAAGTATTCACATTGCACATTCATTGGTGGGGAATGTTTTGTCCAGGGCGCTCATGACCCCGCCGATAGCCGGTCCCTTCTCCACCAGGTGGACATAATACCCCGACTCGGCCAGATCCAGGGAAGCCTGGATCCCGGAAATTCCGCCGCCGATAACCATAACCGATCCGATTGTCTGCTCACTCATGGGAAACTCCTTTGTCTTGGTGAGCTGTCAGCTGTGAGCCATTAACATTGATGAGGTCGTAAAAAGCACCATCCCCGGCTTATCGGCGTCGGGGTCGAAAAGGCTGCCGATCAACGTCCGATACCGATCCCGATAGCGACCCCGACGCCGAGGGACATCGTTATTTTGACTTTTTACGAGTTCATTAACATTTGTCTTTCAGCTTTTTGTTCTCAAAAATGTCCTGACCAGGGCATCCCAGCCTATTTCAGGAAACTGTCCGGCAAGATCCGAAGCGATTTTTCCGCCGGTTGCAGCCATTTTTTCATAGGACGGGCCGAGCAGCTTGAAAAGGCGTTCGTTTTCCCTTTCCATCCATTCGAAGCTTTGCCGGTCCGAATAAAGCCCCTGGGTTTCGAGTTTCAAGAAAGAAGGCTCCAACTGGAACAGCCATCCGTCGTGGTAAGGGTCCCGGGAAACGGTTGCAGGGTCTTTGATGGCTTTTTGATTCACCGCTATAACCCTGCCCGTCAAAGGGGAAAGAACCGGTGCCCGCTTGTCTGCCCGGCTCAGCACGCAGCCGACCTTGGCCTGTTTCAGGAGGGCGCCTGGCTGGGGGAGGTCGAGGATGTCCGCGGCACCGAAAATCCTTTCCACGAATTCATCAACTCCCACCCGTACGCATTCACCGTGTACGATGTGAACCCAGGTATGCCCGAAATGATAATAATAACCGTCGGCAATCTTGAAACCGGAAACTGTATTGCAGTGGGGTCGTTTCATGGGGGCAGGTTTTATTTCGACAGCCATTGAAAGAGCCCTGTGGACCGGGCAGCGGTAGCATTCATATGCCCTGCTGCATTCAACCGGGGCATCCTTCTGTCCGAGCAGATTATAGATGCAAGGATTTGCGGCAACACCGATTTCAGGTGTTTCCGTGGCCATGTCCGAAGCCTGGTGAGGCCCGAGGCTTTTTTCCTTCATGGCCTGCCGCATGCTCCGGTCGAATTCACAATTATAGCAATCGTAGTCATTGTCGCAGAGGCGGAAGCTCACTATGCCTGCCTTCATCCACACACATTCGTTTTCAACCACCTGGAACCCTGAAACCCTATTAGTCTTTTCCATTTCCCCTGCGTACCTCGCCGCTTCGATGGAACGCTGCATCGAGCGGTAGCCCAGCTCGAGTTCCACCGGGCAGTCGTCGCACTGGTAGTCGCGCGGGCAGTTCCCGGGAGGGCCGATTCTGCCGGACAGGTAGTACACGCAGGGCTTTTCCATTCCGGGGTGCTTTTGTCTCATTTTTTCCGCCCAGCCTGCCGGGCTCTTTTCCCCGGATGCAGGGCTCTGAGCGTCCATCGCGGCCCTCATGGCTTTGTCGAAAGAGCAGTGGAAGCAGTCGTAGTTCTTTTCGCAGATTCGGAAGTTGATAATCCCGGCCTTCATCCAGACGCACTGCTTCTCGATGACGTTCAAGCCCGCCATCCCCCTGGGTTCATTACTGCTGGATTTTCTTTCAAGTATCATGGCCGTCCCTCCGAATTCATTTATCGATTCATCCCGCGGCGGCCGGATTTACGGACCGCAATTTCCGCTCAAACGTTCATCGTTAAAGTTCCGCCAGGTGTTTGAAGACATGTCCACCGTCCGTGTTTACTGGATAACACTGCAACCACGGTGCCACTTTTTTCAAAGGATTGCGTATCCAGGATAAGACATGGAAATCATAGGGAATATCGTTACTGCAAGGGCTGAAAGGTATTGAGGGAAAACTTACGGGGCGATTAAATCGGCTACAGCCTTTGCTTGGATTCCATGCTCATCGGGGCCTAATATGAGTGAGATCAAGAGGTTTTGCCTGTGTAGCAAATGGTAACACTGCCTGTAGCCGATTTTTATTCCTGTTCCTGTAAAACCGCGGGCTGATCGGTTATCATCCTGTGAAATTCGCTTCGCTGACCCGCGGTGCCGTCTCCCAATCGGGGTCGGTATCGGCAGTTTCTAAAGTAGTTTTTTCCGCCCAGC
>CAYXDR010000407.1:0-3254 GCA_964463515.1 uncultured Desulfobacteraceae bacterium
CGGGGCATGAAGATCCAGAGTTCACCCCGGTGAAACAAAATAAAGAAGGTTTCACAGGGCAGGGAAGTCGGAGATCAGGAGTCAGTGATTCTTTAGAATTCTTTGGGGATACCGGCTTGCTTTAGCACACCATTTGCCGTGTGCCGAGATTTGATGCTTTGATCCACCACAAATCGGACATCTGTAATTGGGCTATACCAGATCTCGTGATCTCCTTTTCCCTGCCTTTCGAACTCACAGCCCGCTTCATGTAACCGCTCTTTCAATGGCTTTGTATAATCGGTCATTGAAGCTGGGTTGGTTGAACGATCTCAAAGCGTCGCGTCATTAGCTCAAAAGGCACTTCTTGTCCGGGTGCTAAGCCGTTGGCCTCAAGAAGTTCAGGGATAAGGATTCTGAGCTTCTGGATCAGACCCTCCATGGTTACCTCCTCGGTAACAAGGCCGGGTACATCGTCGCTTGTGGCGACCCAGACACTTGCCTCCTCATCCCACTCAGCTCTTACAAAAAAGGGCTTTACGCGCATGGTATGCTCCTTGTTGAATAGGGGGGATCGAGGTAGGAAAGCCAGTTACCCGACTGCCCCCTCACAGACCCCGTCCATAATGGGGCACGTTGGCAGGTTTGTAAGGTTATTTTTCTCAGAAATCCAGATGCCCCATACAGCTCCGCCCCTTGCATTACCTGAATCAAAGCAATGCAAGTCTTTGGTTTTCAGTATATTTTATCTCAGGACAAGCGCTTTTTGTCATCTTTCCATCCCGATGTCAAGGAGCATCTTACAGAAGGCAACAAAGAAAACGAAGGGCTGAGGGTATGGCGGCTATCTTCATTGTTTTTTTGACAGGATTGACTGGATTTCCAGCCCCAGTGAAAC
This sequence comes from uncultured Desulfobacteraceae bacterium, assembly GCA_964463515.1. Taxonomy (GTDB): domain Bacteria; phylum Desulfobacterota; class DSM-4660; order Desulfatiglandales; family Desulfatiglandaceae; genus CAYXDR01. The sequence continues at coordinate 878 of CAYXDR010000407.1, forward strand.
AAAAACAAAAAGAGGTTTCACGGGGTAAAGATTATTTTGAACCGCGAAGGCGCAAAGGACCCCAGGACCATCTGCCGGAGCTCCGGGGCAGGCGCGAAGAGGGTTTTTGGTTGGTTTGTTCTGATTCTGGAAGAGGGACCCCGGTTAAATAACGCTGCGCTGTCACTGACGTGAATTGAACGGGGCGGGTTCAGGATCAAAATACCCAATCGCTGACGCGAATTAGTTCTTGGCGGTCTTGGCGTCTTGAGCGAAGCGGGCGGTTTTATTTTTTGAACCGCGAAGGCGCCCCAGTACCATCTGCCGGAGCTACGGGGTAAACAAAGGGCGCGAAGGGGGATTTTTGTTGGTTTGTAAGGTTATTGCCTCTCTAACCCGACAAAACATGATAGGCGATTAGAGGGGCCGGCGTCACCCATCTTGTATGAGTAACTTGGCGACTTATAAACATAAAGAGAGACCCAAATCGCATATCAGAGCCAATCGTCACTCATACCTTTCGAAAGTTACTTTCTTGGCTCTGTTATCGAAAATCACCCGGTATCTGTCAAAGACGTCCATGCCAAGAAGATTGAACCCCACGCCCAATTTGGAGGAAAAGCCAATCTTCATCGCAAATCGGTCCTCTCCGATTCTCATGCCCACATTATGCAGATAAACTGGGATAAAACTCCCATCCCCAACAACTGCCAGCATCCGTTGTCCTTGGGGCAACAAGGCTTTTTAAATGATTTTATTACCAAATCGAACTACGAAATGCCATGCCTTTTTGTCAATGTGTATTCGTGCTAATGGGGGACGTTGGGAATTTGTGCTCTTATTTGGTATGTCCAAGTTAGAGAAGACGGATGTTTACACCCATCGTTTGACACCGCTCGTTGATTGGGCCCAATGCCTCGGCCTGATGTGCCTTGACAGCTTCCTGGAATCGATACCAATGTAGGAGGGCTCTGGGGTCACATCTTGATTTGTGAATTATATTTAGCATCATTACCTGTAAAAACAATAGTTGCCAGGGTCAGACCCCCTTTAACTCCTGCCACTTATATTCGAAATCCTTCACGTCTGATATCAAGAAAAAAAACGGGAGGATCAGTCTGGATCTCAGTCAATGAAAAAGGATGCACTTCCAGCCTTAAATCAATTGATCGCCTGAACCTGCTTATTTTTTTTACATCATAAAAAGGGATTCCGGCGAAACTATCAGAAACAACAGCAATGTCAATGTCACTGAATTGATCCGCTGTTTCTCTGGCAGCAGAACCAAACATATATGTCTCATGCACATTTATACCATTTGTCTTTAAAAGTCTTACAAAGGCCCTTGCTTTGTTTAATGCTGCATCTTTTTCAGAAGGCATTGATGGATTTCCTTTATACGCTGAAAATTCTCTTTAGCAAAATCATGGGTAAACAATTTATAAAATCGAAGTTTTTCATCCGGATATCGTGTTGAAATATTAAATGTATTGATGGAATCCATAAATTCCAAAGTTTCCTCATCAAACACAACTCCTGCCATATCAGCCATCCTGACCAGATCGTGAATGGGGGCTAGGAAGACCGGCCTCGAAGGCTGTTAATGACTTCATGAAACCAATGCGGAGTGACCTGGGCGATCAGAGACACGTAATGGAACTTGTTGGGCGTTTTCGCCAGATAAAGTCCGCCCGGTTTCAACACCCGCCTGACTTCACGCAGCAGCTCAACCGGCTTTTCAATATGTTCCCAGACATTGTCTGAAATACAGATGTCAAACGACTCATCATCAAAGGGAAGGGCCTCGCCAAAAGCCACATGGGCCTCATCAAGGTTGGGATTGGCCAACACCGCCTCATCCGGATCCACGCCCACCGCTTTTTCACACACCCCTTTAAAATTCATCATGGGCAGATGGCCGGAGCCTGCGCCCACATCGGCCATTGTCATATCTGTTGAAAGATAGTCCAAGACAACATTTCTGAACAAGGTGTCGTCCCAGTTATCTGTCAATGCCGGATAAAAAAAGGCATCCATTTTATTTTTCAGCATAGGATTTCCTGTTTGTTCACTTCATCTCAATATGTCAATAAGCCAAGCCTCAACGCGGGTTTGCAGGGCTTCTTTTGCCACTAACGAGCAGGCCGCATAGGCACGTCTGCCAGCCAGAGGTCGCCGGTTTTATAGGATTGGAGGATTTGTTTCATGTATCAGGGTCCTTTTGAGTGAGAAAATGGGGATCAGTGCCCTCTGCCGGCCAACCATTGCTGGCCAGCCTCTGTCAGCTGGTATTTTTGCAATTTACTTCTGGGTTTCTCGGGAATGGTCATTTCAAGCAGCCCTGTTTTCAAAGCCGGTTTCAAAAATTTTCTGAAGACCTCCGTGGTTTTCATATATA
>CAYXDR010000408.1:0-3227 GCA_964463515.1 uncultured Desulfobacteraceae bacterium
GCCCCGACATAAGGCCTCAGTCTCGCCTCTGTCGGGAAGTCATAAAAAAAATCAGCCGACAGACCCCACATGTTATAGTGACCAGCAATGCCTCCTCCTCCGCCCGCGAAGCTTATATCATCCCCGTCGCTCTTGAGATATGTAAGCCGCCCCTCGATTCGAAAGTTTCCGCACCTGTAGCCCAGCCCTCCGTCAAGGCCGGCACCCCACTTGGTCTCCACCTTTGCAGGGGACAATCCCGGCGAAGTGGTATCCACAGAGAAAGGGCAAACAACAGAAGGGACGATCGAAAAATAAAACCCTTTTTCCCGAACCGTTTCCCCTCCTTCATCTGCCCATGCGGCACTTGCAATAAGGATACAGAATACCATTGAAACAACACTGCCAAAAAATCTCATAGCTCTCTCCCGACAATTAAAATTCGAAACGGCGAGATCCGATTCGGTAAACCTACAACAGTTCGTTTTCTTTAAGCAATACCATGGCGCGCCCGCCTATGGTCGTCACCCGGCTCAATGCCCTGGTCAGGTGGTGCAGGGCCTCGCCCTGCACCCCCGAGTTAACCATTGCCACCGCCTTTTCCAGGCCCTCGCGCACGTCCTTCCAGCCAGGATCGGGTGCCACCCTTTCCGACAACCCCACATCATGCACCACCATGTCAAGAAAAACCCCCACAGCCCGCTCCGCCCCCAACTTGTCGGGCCCCTTCAAACCTTCCGACATCTCAAGAACGCTCGAAATCCATATGATTCCAGCCTTCACTTTTTCACTCTGGGAAAACGCCATTATAGCTTCGCCCTTGGTCATTTGACACCTCACTGTTCAAAATGTAATGCCTGCAGAACTTTATCATCCCTGTCAGAACGAAGCCGCCATGTCAATAAATTTCAGAATGGAACAGCACTTGATTTTGGCACAGATGACATTAATAGTAGAGGCGATGTCTTCGCTGTTATTATCAATTTTTTGACCATGAATACATCCCGCTCCGCCGGGATTTGTCGCTTAAGATGCAAAAAGGAGTTTTAGATGTCCGAATTGCCGCGTGTTCTGACAGATAGACTGATCGCTCTGGGGCACGATTTGTTCCTGACTTACCTGGTCAAAGGAAATCCGTGTTCCTTGCTGGACCTGGGAGTCAGTGCCACCGCCCCCTTAATCGAACGCCAACTGGCTGATCTGGGTTTCAAAAATGAAGACATCGGAAACCTGGTAATACTGCACGCCCATTGGGATCATGTCTGCGGCCTTCCATACCTGCGCAAGCTTTTTCCCCACGCAGCCGTACTGGGGGCTTCGAAAGCCAAGGAGCTGCTCTCAAAACCAAGGATCGTAAGCCGGTTCAGAGAAAACGACGAGCGCTATTGTGAATATTTGAGATACAAAAACTTATTTTCCTCACTGCCCGATTTCTTGGAATACCACACGATGGCCGTCGATAGGATTGTCGAGGACAATGAAACACTCGGCCTGGGCGGCGTGGAGATCCGGTTCCCGGCAACCCCGGGTCACAGCCCTTGCAACCTCTCAGCATATATTCCTTCCGAGAAGGCGGCGATCGTCTCCGATGCTGTGGGCTGCTATGATCCGCTCACAGATGAGGTTTTTCCGCTTTTTTTTCAAAGTTTTCAAAAAACGCTACAATCGATCAATGTCCTGGAAGGCCTGAATGCACACATCACCGGACATTGCCACGACTCGAACATGATTTTTTCGTGCCCGGATCTTATTGCCTTCTCCTACCGCCGCATCAGGGAAGAATTAATCCGGCTGAAGGAAGAAATAAAATGGATCGCCGCGGTCGGCGGCAGCAACGCCGAAATGGAGAAAAAACTTTTCAGGTCGACCTACCGTGGTTTCATCGCCCGGATGTATCCCCCCGATTATATAAGGAAGCTGGCGCCACTGCTTTTGAAGGCGCTTGACAAATAGCCGGTATCGGACGTTTACAGGCGACCTTATCGACTCCCATACCGATAGCGACCCCGACCCCGAGAGACATCGCTATTTTGACTTTTTACGAGGCCATCAATAGTGATCGGGCGGTAAAACCAGCACGTTCAGGAACGAATAAAAAAACGCCATTTACAAAACATGTCTTCCGGGTGCGGGTCAGGAGGTGCGAAAAGACATTCGACGCCTATGGATTCATCGACCGCGGCGGCGATTCCCTCGAACTCGCCACGGTGCATTTCCTTGCAGTTATATTCGCCCTGCCCTCGCCTGAGTCTTGCAACCTGGGTCGGGCATGAGGGAACGGTCAGGAGCACCTCGCCCTCCTTTTCCTCGATTTCATAGCCCACGAGAATGCACCACGGGAAAAGCTTCAGCACTTTGACAAATCCGGAAAGCCCCTTCTCTTCAATGCCAAACCGGGAAATGATGTCCTTCGCGCCCATTCCTGCCACCCGGCCCCAAACTTCTTCGTTTATGGCCTCGGCGGTCTGCTGGCCGAAATGCTCGCTCACACGGATAAACCAGAAGGCATCCACCACCCGGTAATGCCATAACAGAAACCGGAGATAATCGCGAAGGCCTCCTTGGTTCATTCTTTCAAGATCGCCTAGCTCCATGGCTTCCTCCATCCCCTTGTTATTTTTCAATCGCCCCGGCATCAGATTCGTTTAAATGAACCTGCAACCAGGCTTTAAGCACCGCATGGGCCAACGTGGCGAGCGGAATCGCGAAAAAAAGCCCCCACATTCCCCAAATGCTTCCAAATACCAGCACCGCCGATATCACCGCCACCGGGTGCAGGTTGACCACTTCGGAAAGAAGAAGAGGCGCAAGCAGATTGCCGTCCAGGAGCTGCAGTATTGAATAGGCAAGCAGTGCATAGGCCAAGTCCGCCGAAAAACCCCACTGATAAAAGCCGATCAAGGTAACCGGGATGTACATGACCGCTACACCTATGTAAGGGACAATCACCGAAAGGCCCACAAAAAAAGAAAGAAGCAGCGCGAAATCCATGGACAAACACGCGAATGTTCCGTAACTCGCCGACCATAAAATGATAATCTCCCAGATTTTGCCCCTCACATAATTGCTCACCTGCTGGTTGACTTCGTACCACACCGACCTGGCAAGACCAACGTTTTCCGGAAGAAGCTTCTTTATCCAACCGATTATAGCAGCTTTATCTTTAAGGAAAAAAAAGACCAGCAGGGGCACAAGAATAACATAAACAAAAAATTCAATTAATCCTCTTACAGAAGCCATTGAAATAG
>CAYXDR010000409.1:0-3177 GCA_964463515.1 uncultured Desulfobacteraceae bacterium
CCCAGCCCCCCCGCCCCTACAACTGCGGCTGTCTTTTCCGACAGGCGCAGTTGTTCCTGCAGGGTTATGCTCTCGAGGTTTCGAAGGTAACGCTTGGGGCATATGCCGGCAGACAGTGCCAAGCTTTGAATCTCGTGTAATGAGATCCCGTTTCTTTGTGCTATCTCACGTGCGGCTTCATCCTCGAGTACTCTGACCGGCCGGCCTGCAGCATCGGCCCGCTGCCTGGCAGCTCTTTCAACTGCGCGCCGGGCTGTTTCCACGGTAATATTTTTCATCCTTACCCGCCTCCAACCGGTGGAAACAAACCCACCCGGTCTCCATCCGTGATTCCATGGTCCAGGGAAACGCTCCTGCCGTTTACCATCGCCAGTTTGATTTTTTCGGTGGGAATTCCGAGATGGAGGCATATATCACGAACCGTCTCCATGGCTTCAGGCTCCAGCAGAATGCCGGTTTCTCCTCTGTAGCCCTCAACATACCGTCTGAGCACGGTGCTGAGGAAAACGCGCACAGCCATGAGTTCCTCCCGGAGCCTTAGAACCGGTTCCAATGAACGAATTCTTCGACAGCCCTCCTCTTAGGGGGAGAGGAAGAATGGTCCGGATAGCCCAACGGTATAAGTGCAACCAGCTCGTAGTCGTCCGGCACCGAAAGCACTTGCCTTGCCGCTTTATGATCGAACAATCCCACGATTACCGTTCCCAGCCCCAACTCCCATGCGGCCAGGCACAGACTCTGCGCGGCTATACCGAGGTCGAACATCATCCAGTCCCCGAAAACCGTTGAGGCTTCACCTTTGTAGTAACCGGCCTTGTTTTTGCCTGCGCACAGCGCAATTACAACAGGTGCGGCCTCTATAGCGGCAGCAGCCGGGTTTGTGGGAGGCAGAGTGGCCTTCAATTTTTCCTTTACATCTCCGTCTTTCACCGCCACGATTTCCCAGCACTGGGTGTTGGCCCAAGACGGGGACCATTGCACTGCTTCAAATACTTTTTGAAGATCCGCTTCCGGGATCTGTCGCTTTTCATATTTCCTGATGCTGCGTCTTGTCTTCAAAAGTTCGAAAAAATCCTTCATCTTATTCCTCCCTGTTTCCCTTTTTCACCATTTCTCACGCCCATGTCAAAAGGCCCATTACGAAGCGGTTTTCAAGCCTTCTACGGCTGGGGAGCACCCTGACGGTATATCCGAAACGTCCGGTATCCGAGCATGGAACCAAACCCCGGTAAATAAGCCGATGATCCATTGTCTCCACCGGCTCCATTTCGGCCGTGTTTCGTTCGGCGAACTCGCCGTTTTCATCCAGGCGTCCGTAATAAATTTCGACTGTAACATCTTGGGGTGTAAGTTCCCCGAGTTCCACGGTTGCCTGGACCGGGATCGAATCGCCCACTTTCCGCTCCACGTTTTCCGGCCCTGTCACTTCCGATACGCTGACCCCGTGCCATCCGGTCATAAGTTTCTGCCGCCACACGGCCAGGTCTTTGGCCCCCTCGAACTGTGTACGACACAATTCCCTGTACCGCTCGGAGCATGGTGTGTAGTAACGGCCCGCGTATTCCTGCACCATCCGGTGTGCGTTGAAAAGAGGGACAAGATGGCGAAGACCGGCTCTCATCATTTCAACCCACCTCTTGGGCATTCCGTCGGCCCGGCGTTCGTAGAACAGTGGCACTACCTCCCGTTCCAAGAGGTTGTAGAGTTCACGGCTTTCAATGTAGTCCTGCATTTCGTGGTTTTCATAGACTTCACCGTGTCCCAATGCCCAGCCGACATCAGGCCGGTACCCTTCGTCCCACCAACCGTCGAGCACGCTCAAATTGAGGCATCCGTTGGCCAGCGCTTTCATTCCGCTTGTGCCGCAAGCCTCGAGCGGTCTCCTCGGCGTGTTGAGCCACAGATCGCAGCCGGCCATGAGCCTGGCCGCCACGTCCATATTGTAGTCTTCGAGAAATATCAGCCGCCTCCTAAACCGCTCATTTCTTGCTAAATGAACGATGTTTTTGATGAATTCCTTTCCTTCGTTGTCCTGCGGGTGAGCTTTTCCAGCGACCAGTATCTGAACGGGACGTTCCGGATCCAGGAGTATCTTTTCCAGCCTGCCTGGGTCCTTGAATAACAGGGTCGCCCGCTTGTAGGTAGCAAAACGCCTGGCGAAGCCTATGGTCAGAGCATCCGGGCTGAGGACTTCGCCGGCTTCCTGCAGTTCAGCAGCCGAAGCCCCGCGTCTTTTGAGTTGCTCGATCAGTTTTCTCCTTGCATAGGACACCATGTATTCCCTGCACCTTTCATGTGTCCGCCATAGCTCCGTTCCCGGTATTTGATCGGCCTGTTCCCATACCCTTCCGCTGTCGGGTTCTTCGGCCCAGTTGGTGCCGAGATAACGGTCCAGCAGGAAGCCCATTTCTCGAGAGATCCATGTCGGGACATGAATTCCATTCGTGATATGGCCTATGGGAACGTCCTCGATCGGGTTTCGGGGCCAAACGCCGCTCCACATGGACCGCGAGACCCTGCCGTGAAGCCTGCTTACGCCGTTTGAATAGGCAGAGAGCCGGAGAGCCAGAGTTGTCATCCCGAAAGGCTCGGATTCATTTCGTGGATCCACCCTACCGTAGCCCAGGAGCACCTTGAAATTGATTCCGAGCTCCTTCGTGTATTGGTCGAAATAAGCCATGACCAGCTGTGGGTCGAAAACATCGTTGCCTGCGGGCACCGGAGTGTGGGTTGTAAAAACCGTGCTCGCAAGCACTACCTCGCGGGCCGCGTCAAAGGACAAACCGTTTTCGCGCCGAAGCATGTTTATTCTTTCCAGGGCCGAGAAGGCCGAGTGACCCTCGTTCATATGAATTACCGTGGGTTCTATGCCGAGGGCTTTCAATGCACGGATTCCGCCTATGCCCAGCACTATTTCCTGGCGAAGACGCATTTCACGGTCCCCGCCGTACAACTGGGCTGTGGTGGCCCTGAATTCGGGCGGATTTTCCGCAAGATTTGTGTCGAGCATATAAAGGCTTACTCGTCCGACCTGGATGCGCCATATCGAAACAGCCACCGGGGAGTCCTTGAAAGCCACCTGAATTTTGAGTGGATCGCCTTTTTCATCAAGGACTTGTTGAACAGGCATCATGGAGAAATCATTCAGGGGATAGGTTTCCATCTGCCAGCCGTCGG
>CAYXDR010000410.1:0-3175 GCA_964463515.1 uncultured Desulfobacteraceae bacterium
TTCAACCAAATTTTTTTAGATTCACGCCCGCGCAAAAAGTGATGAACTCGTAAAAAGTACCATGCCCGGCTTTACGTTAAAGAGGCAATAGAATTATAAAAGTTACACCAGGCAGGCTTCCTTCTCAACATATATCACTGCAAATACCCCTGTAGCAGGTTTTTGAGCTTGACACCCCACCGAGATCGGGGCACTTTGCAATAAAAGGATTGCCGCAGAAATTCATTTATTGCATTCATAAGCATTTACGGCAAGCAGACCGCATCAACTGCTTGTGGAACAAGAAGCAACGGAGGAAAACCATGAGAACAAAACTGTGGATCGGTATGTTTCCGGCTGTTTTTCTGGCCTTCTCGCAACTGGCCGCCACAGCCAACGCCGAATCAGGAATGCACATCAAGTTCAGCACATGGCACCCGCCTGCGAGCAGGGAGGTAAAAACCGTTTGGGAACCCATGCTTCAAGAGCTCAAGAAGCGTTCCGAAGGCCGTATCACCTATACTCTCTATGCAGGTGCTTCCCTGGGCAAAGGCACAGAACATTATGACATCGTCGCCGAGGGCCTGTCGGACATGGGGTATTTCACTGCCACCTGGACCCCGGGGAAATTCCCCTTGACAGATGTTCTGTCTCTGGCCACATGGGTGGACGGCAAAGATATTGCCGTAGACATCGGAAATAAGATGGCCCGACTGGGTCTGAAACAGGAATTTCCCGACGTTAAGATCATCGAGCTCAACGGTTGTATTCAGGCATTTCTGTGGACCACGAAACCAGTGCGCGGAATCGAAGACTGCAGGGGTCTCAAGATCCGCAGCCCCGGAGGCCATCAGACCAATTATATAAAAGCCATTGGAGCCGAACCTGTCTTCATGCCGCTTGGGGATGTCTACCTGGCGCTCGAAACAGGAACCATTGACGGTCTCGTCACTTGCCCCCCGCTGATGCTGGCATACAAGCTTTATGAAGTGGCCAGGCATGGTGTGGTAGCTACATTCGGCTGCGTTTCCGAAGGCGTGGTGATGAATAAGAAGAGCTGGCAACGCACGCCTGAGGACCTCAAGCCCTTAATCGAGGAGGTGTGCGGGAATCCCTTCCGGACCACAGGAGGTCTGACCCGCGAAGTATACAAAGTAATGATGAAAGAACTCGAAGACAATGGGGTTTCTCTTTACAGGCCGACTCCCGAGCAGCGAGAAGTTTGGTTCAGTGCTTTTCAGGAAGTCACGAAAAAATGGGTGGCGGATCTTGAAGCAAAAGGTCTTCCGGCAAAAGAGATTGTTATGAAATATAACAAGGTCACAAAACAGTTTGGAGTTCAATGCGTAGCTATTCCTGAACAATGGAGATAGCCGCAAAATATACCTTACAATATAAGAATCACTAATAACAACCTTTGATTATGCGTAAATGCATACAGAAAGCTACGCTCTGGTTAAGCAACCTGGGAATGGTACTGCTGATCCCGATGATGCTGCTCACTACAGGCGAAGTAGTGGGCCGGGCGGTATGGTCGAAACCGATCCCCGGATCGATGGAACTGTCGAGTTACATGCTCTGTGCATTCATATTGCTGGGCATTGCATATACCCATCAGGTCAAAGGGCATGTACGCGTCTCCATGCTGATTTCCAGGCTGCCCGCGAAACTCCAGGCCGCACTCGAGATTCTTACAACGTTGTTGAGTCTATGCATTGTGGCCGTTGTCGCCTGGCAGGGCTGGGTGCTAGCCATGGAGGAAAAAGCCGTATCGGACATGCTTCGCATACCCCAGGCCCCGTTCAAATTCCTTGTCTTCATAGCAGGGCTTTCATTGTGCCTGGAACTACTGATGGATCTCGCAGACGCAACAAAAAAGCTGGTGGATAGGTAGCATAGCCATGAATCCGGTAACCATAGGCATACTGGGGAGCTTGCTGGCCTTTGCACTTCTGTTCATCGGAATGCCCATAGCATTCGCGCTGATGTTTGCCGGGTTCATAGGAGTAAGTTACTTAGCAAGCCCGGAAGCAGCGTTGCCCATGGTTGGAAGGACGGTGTACGAGGTCTCCTCGTATTTTCCATACACCGTCATCCCTCTTTTTATCGTCATGGGAGGATTCGCCGGCAGCTCCGGTATGACGGCGGAGCTCTACAAGGCTTTCGACAAATGGCTTGGAAGGCTGCCCGGAGGCCTGGCCGTGGCCACGATAGCCGCCTGTGCCGGTTTTTCCGCGGTTTCCGGGTCTTCGGTTGCCACAGCGGCGACGATGGGCACGGTGGCCCTTCCTGAAATGAAAGGATTCAATTATCACCCCAGGCTTGCAACGGGAAGTGTTGCGGCAGGTGGAACACTCGGGTTTCTCATACCCCCGAGCATAGGATTCATCATCTACGGCATGCTGACAGAGCAGTCCATAGGCAAACTGCTCGTGGCCGGGGTTATCCCGGGTTTCATGCTGGCCGGGGCGTTCATATCGATCGTAATTTTGATGGTCAAACTGAATCCTCAGCTTGCACCGGCCAGTCCTGAACCGGTTTCCTGGAAAGAAAAATTTGCTTCTCTGTTAGCGATCTGGGAAACACTGCTTGTATTTCTGATCGTAATGGGAGGAATCTATGGCGGTTTTTTCACACCCACCGAGGCGGGGGCGGTAGGTGCCACAGTAATGTTTCTGGCAGCGGCTGCAAGACGCAAGGTAACCATTTCAAGCATCGCCGACGCTCTCCGCGAAGCGCTTCGCATATCCGTGATGGTTCTTTTCCTGGTGGCGGGAGCCAATGTCTTCAGCTATTTTCTTGCCCTTTCCACGATACCGGTGCAGGTAGCGCAGTGGGCCGGAGACCTGCCTGTTTCATCCTATCTTATACACATCGTGATAATCATGATTTATCTTTTCCTGGGCTGTTTCCTGGACGCTATATCCATGATGGTTCTCACGATGCCCGTGATCTATCCCATTATACTGACGCTGGGCTTTGATCCGATTTGGTTCGGGGTTATCGCCGTTCTTATGATGGAGGCGGGCTTGATAACACCGCCCATGGGACTTAACATTTACACGGTGGCAGGTGTCGCCAGGGATGTGCAGGTGGAAACTATCTTCCGGGGTGTAGCCCCTTTTCTGCTGGCCATCTTTGCAGTGGCTGCCGTCTTAACGCTTTTTCCGTCCATCGCCCTTTTTCTGCCGGAAAT
>CAYXDR010000411.1:0-3165 GCA_964463515.1 uncultured Desulfobacteraceae bacterium
ATTAGTCGAGGCCTACGTTTTCCGACGGGCGGTCTGCGCCATCCCCACCAACTCCATGAACAAGAATATTTACGACTGCCTGGTGGATTTTGACGCGGAGCTCAACATCAAGCCCGCGCTCGCTCAAAAGTGGGAAAACCCGGATAATCTGACATGGGTGTTTGATCTGAGAAAGGATGTCAAATTCCATGACGGCACACCCTTCACCGCCCAGGACGTCAAATTTTCCATAGAGAGATGCAAAACGTGGGAGAAGTCCGGTTTCAAAGCGACTGCGGGACAAATAGACACCGTTGAGGTGGTCGATGATTACACGGTAAAAATCACCACGAAGAAGCCTTTCGGTATACTTCCGAGAAAACTGGCCCAGATAATGATCATGTCCAAGAAGTTCGTGGAGGCAAACACCCCTGAATACCTGACGGACCATGCCGTGGGCACAGGCCCCTATAAGCTTGATGAATGGATTAAGGGCGACAGCCTCACTTTGACGGCGAACGAGGGTTATTTCCGGGGAGCCCCGACCATAAAGGAAGTAGTCCTTAAACCTTTGACCAACGCCCCCACGCGGACCGCGGCCCTCCTCTCGGGAGAAGTTCATTTAATGGACGATGTGCCGGTCCGGGATGTCGACCGCATCAAAGCCGCCAAGAAGGTATCGGTTTCAACCCGGCCCAGCCTGCGCCTTATATATCTGCAGATGGACCAGGACCGTGTCGACAGCCCTAAGGTCAAAAGCCCCACTGGGAAAAATCCCCTGATGGATGTGAGGGTCAGGAAAGCAATCTATTACGGTATCGACGAAGAAGCCATCGTCAAGCACGTTATGAACGGTTTTGCAGTGCCTGCGGGCCAGCTTTATCCGAGTTCGGTTTTCGGCTACGACGAAACCATAGAACGGCCTCCTTACGACCCGGAAAAGGCCAAGGCACTGTTGAAAGAAGCAGGTTATCCGGACGGATTCGGCATAACGCTGGACTCTCCCAACGACCGGTATGTCAACGATGACAAAATCGCCCAAGCGATCGCATCGTCTTTGGCCAGAATAGGCGTGAAGGTGAATGTCAATGCCATACCGAAAAAGACATTCTTCCCCATGACCGACCGCAGGGAGACGAGTTTCTTCCTGATAGGCTGGTCCTGCGCTGACGGGGATGCCAGTGCGTTCCTCGACGGCATAGCACACTCCTACGACACGGAAAAGGGCTACGGCCGCTACAATCGGGGCCGCTACTCCAATCCGAAAGTGGATGAATTGATCGAAGCTTCCTCCGGAACGGTAGACCAGCAAGAGCGTCTGAAGTTAATGAAAAAGGCACAAAAGCTTGTTCTTGATGACCAGGCTTTCATCCCCCTTCATTTTCAGGTGGATATATACGCCAAATCCGATTCGCTCGACTGGAAACCCCGGGCGGACCATTATGTCTGGTATTATGACATGAAGTTAAAGTAATAACTGAAGGCCGGGCCGCCGAAGCGGTCCGGCCCTGCTTTGCCGGAGGCGACAGGGCCTGATGTTAGGCTATTTGCTAAAACGGATCCTGCAATGTTTCGTTGTCCTTTTCTGCGTCAGCTTCGTCGTGTTCGTGATCATGTATCACAGCGGCGATCCGGTGGAAATGATGCTTCCCCCGGAGGCCACGCAGGCCCAGGTCGAGGAACTGCGCCGGCATCTGGGGCTGGACAGGCCGTTTCACGTCCAGTACTTTTCTTTTCTCAAAAACGCCCTTCGGGGAAACCTTGGAACGTCTTTCATTTTCAACAAGCCCGCAGTGGGGCTTATCATAGAACGTATACCAGCCACCCTTGAACTGGCTGTTTCCGCCATGCTCCTCGCGGTGATAATAGGCATCCCGGCCGGCATGTACGCAGCCGTCAGACCCAATGTGTGGCTTTCCAAAACCATAATGTCCGGCTCACTACTGGGCATCAGCCTCCCGGTGTTCTGGCTCGGGATCCTGCTGGTTCTCATTTTCTCGGTCCTGCTCGGATGGCTGCCCAGCTCCGGCCGTGGGGAAACCGCCGTATTTGCCGGCATGCGCCTGGGGATCCTTACCGCGGACGGAATTGAGCATCTCATTCTGCCCGCGGCCACCATAGCGGTTTTCCAGCTGGCACTTATCATTCGCCTTGTCCGGGCGGGAATGATGGAAGTGCTGCTGCAGGATTTTATAAAGTTTTTGAAAGCAAAGGGGCTCAGTGAAGGACGGGTGATCTTCATCCACGCCATGAAAAACATCATGATTCCGGTGGTTACAATAGTCGGGCTTCAACTGGGCAACATCATAGCCTTCGCCATAGTCACGGAAACCATATTCGCCTGGCCGGGCATGGGCAAGCTGGTCATAGATTCCATCCACGGTCTGGACCGCCCGGTTGTGTTGGCATACTTGCTGATAGTTTCGTTGATGTTCGTGATTTTAAATTTCCTGGTGGATGTAGTTTACACTTTTCTGGATCCCCGTATCAGGTTGAAATGAGAATTCAGCGATGAACCGCCGCGCACTATTGGAATTCTGGGAGGAGTTCAGGGAAAGCAAAACCGGCATCGCCGGAGGGCTGATCACCTTTATGTGTCTTGCAGCCGCCCTGCTGGCCCCGCTGATAAGCCCGCAGAACCCCTATGACCTTACGCAGCTCTACCTGCAGAACAGTTTTTTGAAGCCCACGCTTTTTTCAAACTGGACTTATGAACCTTTCATGCTGGGCTCAGACGGGCAGGGAAGATGCATGTTCAGCGCCATCCTTTACGGCCTCAGGATTTCGCTGTATGTCGGGCTCGCGAGCACGATTATTTCCGCGATCGTGGGAACCATGCTGGGCTTGCTTGCCGGGTATACGGGAGGGAAAACCGATGCCCTGATAATGCGCATTATCGCCCTTGTAATAATGGCCATCTGGGGCCAGGGCCTTTTTAAGATCATTATAGCCATAAGTGTCGTCAACTGGGTTTTCTATGCCCGGACCGCCAGGGGCAGCACTCTTTCCGAGAGAGAAAAGGACTACGTGGACGCGGCCAGGGCGGTTGGGGTGTCGCCTGCGGTGATAATGATCCGCGAAATTCTACCTAATATACTGGCACCTATTATCGTAATCGCCACCGTCAGGATAGCCCACGCTATCATTCTCGAGTCAACGCTCAGTTTTCTGGGTTTGGGCGTCCCC
>CAYXDR010000412.1:0-3159 GCA_964463515.1 uncultured Desulfobacteraceae bacterium
GTGGAGAATACCGGGAGCGTCTAAACGGGCTAATCGTGGCATAATCCAGCACTATCAAATCAGACCCAATAATGTCAACTTATTTATTTAGCCCCGTCCCGCATTACGCATTAAGACATATATTTTTTTCTTAACGGCTTTACGACGTTGTGCGAGTTTCTTATAAACTTATGGACGTCCCCCAGGGGCCCCGTCCCCTGCAGTTCTTACATCGACTCCAAACTTGAGACCCATTTGCTGAAACACGACGCCCAGCCTGCACAACCTGGCGCCATCGTCAGCAGAAAAGACACTTGCCGGGCTGTCTTTCTCAAATGAACTCTGATAAGCCGGGTCGTCAATCTGCATGGCCTTTGCCACATCCTGAAGTGCCAACATCAACATCTCTTCAGAACCTTCTTCGATAGCCGCATTAATATATTGAGCAGCCTCAGTCGGATTGCGCAAATCTTCAATCAGACCTTTTTCGTAGTTAACAGATACCTGCGTCATTTTCTCCTCCTGATATAATCCTGCCAGAGCCGCTTGGCCTTCTCAATGTCCTTTTGCTGACTCTTCTTCACGCCCCCGCAAAGAAGGATGACCACAACATCGCTCTCTCGTCCGAAATAGAGGCGATAACCAGGGCCAAAAGCCATTTTCAGTTCGTATACACCATTGCCGACAAAACGGCAGTCGCCAAAATTGCCTAACCGTAACCGATTGATTCGAATCCGTATTCTTGTCCGCAGTTGCATATCTCTCAAGGTTAAAAGCCATTCACGAAACGGACTTCTACCGTTTTCATCTATGTATTCGTTGACTTGCTTGTGCGTTATTTCCAATGTCCTGCCTTATCACGGTCTCTGATCTTCTGTCATGCCCACCGATCACACCGATATAGGTTAATGCCTTTGTTCTTATCTGTGTCCATCTGTGGGCCGTTTCTTAGTTTCTTATGGACGTCCCGCAGCCCTCACTTACTATTCCGACCTGATCTCAATTCCCGATTGGTTAATTTCGCTCACCAATGGATCATTCTCATTGAAATCTTCCGGCCTAAACGGGCTTGGCTCAATGCGCTCGTCTATTCCTAACCCTAATATCATCAGCCTGACGCGCTCTTCGAATAAATCATCTGAAAAATCAGGACTTACCACCGCAACATCAATATCACTCCATTTTGTCGCGAGACCTTTCGCGTGGGAGCCATATAGAAAAATCTTCGATATACGTTTGTCCATTTCTATCAACGCTATAAACTTTCGCACAATCGATTCTATTTCAGGAGAGATCGAAGCCATTCGAAAATCCTCTTAATTTCCCCCATCTGTTCGTTAGTGAATTCCTGAGTACATTTTGTCCGAAAGGACCTCTTGAAATCGGGGTACCGAGATTCAATATTGAAAACCGTTATCGTCACAAGCGCTTTCTTTGTTTCCTCATCAAATTCAATTCCTGCAAGTCCAGCGAGTCTGACAAGATTGTGGACCGGCGGAGCATGCTCTTTCCGGGTCCCCACACAAAAACCCTTGATCATCTTCTCCAATGCCAGATGTCCGAAGAATAGCGCATAGGAGAAATCCTCTTTTTCTACCAGATGTTCGGCAACAAGAAGAGACTCTTCCGCTTCCTCGACCCAAAATCGTTTTACTTTTTCAACGTCAAGTTTCTTTTCACTGTGCACCCGCTTCCCCCACTACCCAGCTTACAGCTTATTCACTCAACAGCTTACCAGCAGAATAAATTAGTCGCAATATTTTTCATTTGCAGGCCATAATCTCCCGACCTTCTTCCTCTTCCGATGTCGGACACCTGCCTTCTGGTATCGGACATCGCACCTCGGAACTTCTCAGACGCTATAGCCCTTGTAAGAATTATCATGAGCAGCTGTTACCCAAAACGCCCCGCCAGGAGAAACGGCGGGTAAACTTTGAGCCGAAATGGGTAAAGGGTGTTTTATTGAACTGACCTCGGACATCCGACATCTGTCTTTTCACTTCGTTCCGTTCTTTAAGATTCCTGGAAGTTATTGAAGAGCGTCCCGAAGCCCCCTCAATCGTTCTAAAAAATTATACCGATCCTCATCATCATCAAATATTTTGCGACGCTCAATTCCGCGCACGATGATATGGTGCAACGCTCCAGTTGAATCTATACGCGATTGCCTTGGCATATCCGAAACAATATCAACGCTTCGACTTCGTGTGAAGTTAATTAGTTAAGGGCGTCCCCAATAGCCCAGGAACAAAAACCGGAATCCTTAAAACAACTCGAGGTCGTGTCCGGCCGAAAAAGGAGCAACCTCTCTCGGACTTTGAGGACCATGTCGCGCATGATCTCTTCCCTTATCGACTTCTCCTTCATTCGTTCCGTTGTGGCCCATAAGTACCGCGTGGTGGGTGTGGCCTATGACCCGGTCAGCCTCGGACTGCCTTGAAGGTCATCGTCTTAAAACGGATAAAATCTTTGATTAATGCATCCAAGGCCCGCTCAAGAGAGGCTCATTTGCGCCTTGACGCAATAATTGATAAAAAGGTTACACGAAACTGGTAACAAGGTGAGCAGCGGAATGTAAACATATAAAGGGCGTCCCCCCCCATGCATTGACTCTTTGTTCTTGACTTTGGCAAACAACTTCGCTGATAATTGTTCAGCGAGATGAACAATTTTAAATGAATTCTGAAATTCTGAGGAAAATCAACGCGGAATGGCTCCTGGAAAAGGTTTTGCCGTCTCCGGTAAGGCGGGATGCCCCGGAAATCTTCCTAGAGCAGTCATCGGACATCATCGCAGTAGCCGGCCATGCTCGCGTCGCCCAAAAGGGACTCCACTTCGGTGGGGCGGTAGTAGCGGGGGTCAACGGCCACAATGGGTTTTTCGGTCGCCTCGTCGTACCCTTTTTCTTCCATGCCCGTCCCTTCCCATCGGAAGTGCAGCCCCAGTTCCTTGCCCGCAACGGTCACAAAATCCCTCACCGACCGCTGAATCCCTGTGGCAATGACGTAGTCTTTGGGAGTTTCCTGCTGCAGCATCAGCCACACTGCGCGATTCATCCACCCATCCCTGCCATCCAAATCATCCGTGACCCATCCATCCGTTTGTGCCTGCAAAATGCATTGGATTGATTATCGCGAAACTGACCGAGGAGGGCGAGGGTAGAATGTAAAAATATAAAGG
>CAYXDR010000413.1:0-1099 GCA_964463515.1 uncultured Desulfobacteraceae bacterium
GTGGCATTTCGGGGGTGGATCAAGGGAGGCGCTTTATGGATGCTTCAGTCAAGGAGCGGTTGATGGCCGAGGCGGCCTCTGAGGGCTATGTAGGCAAACTGGGCTTGGAAGTGGTGGATGTGGCCAGCGGCCGGGCTGTTGTCGAAATGTCGCCTGGGCCGGATGATGAAAATCTTTTCGGTTATGTTCATGGCGGAGTTATCTGCGGTTTGATGGATGAAGCGTTTCAGCTTGCATGCAATTCCCACGGAACAATCGCGTTGGCGTTGAATATCAACGTGGCGTTTCATGCCCCGGCCTTTAAGGGCCGCCGGCTGAAGGCGGAGGCGAAGGAAGTTCATCTCGGCCGCCGTACCGCTACATACACGATATGGGTGAAAGACGACAAAGACAGGCTTATAGCTTCCTGCCAGGCCACGGCCTATAGGAAAGGCGTTGCGTTGCCTTTCCTGGATTGTTCGACCGAAAAGGAGAAAGCAAATGAAAGTGGCCCGGATAGGTCCCCTGATTTTTCCCGTGAGAAACACAAGAGGGGGACCGTGGATGCGCATCGTTAACAGGCGTTTTGCAGGAATGCAGCCATAATGTGTCTAAACAGCAGGCAGGAGGCCTCACCTATGGAGGTGCTTATTTCTCAGGAGGTGATCCAGGATCGGGTTTGCGAGCTGGGTGCCAGAATTTCCTATGACTACCGGGGCCGTGAACCGGTGATTGTGGGCATTTTGAACGGTGCGGTGTTTTTTTTCGCCGACCTTGTCAGAAACATCACTGTCCCGTTGAAGATGGATTTTATAAGGGCGCGAAGCTACGGCTCGGCCATGGAGTCGTGCGGAAAAGTGGATATAACAAAAGACATCGAAATCCCGGTTAAAGACACTTCGGTGATTTTGGTTGAGGATATTGTCGATTCCGGGCTTACCGTGGCGGCAGTCAGGGATCACGTAATGGAGATGGGGGCTTCAGACTGTTCTCTGTGTGCGCTTATAGACAAAAAGGAACGTAGGCAGTGTGACATACATATAGACTACCAGGGTTTTTCGGTGGATAGCGGTTTTATAGTCGGCTACGGCCTGGATTACAACGAACGGTACCGGTACCT
>CAYXDR010000413.1:1109-3151 GCA_964463515.1 uncultured Desulfobacteraceae bacterium
TCGGGATATCTGTATTTTAGAACCAGGAAGTGAGGGCAGGGAGCGGGGGTGAAAAATGATCGTCAGCTGTGAAAAATGCGGTACGAAATTTCGCCTGGATGATGGTGCCGTGGAACCTGGTGGAACCAAGGTCCGGTGTTCGTTGTGCAAGCATGTCTTTACCGTTTATCCTCCAGGACCGGCAGGGGACCGGAGGCCGGAACCTGTAAAAGGTGGAGAAAAGGCGCCTGAGGCGGTTCAAAAAGAACCCGACGCCAGGAGCCGCGTTTCGGTGGGGTCCGTGGAGGATTTCGAAGATTTTATGCCTGAATTCGATGATGCTTATATTGAAGACGGCCTGGCTGATTTCAGAAAACGACAGCGGACGGCAACGTCTGAGCAGGACTCTGGGCGAGTTTACCCGGCTTCCAAACAGAAAGAAAAAAGGCCGTTTTTTCTTTGGCGGATTTTACGTGTGTTTTCACTTCTCGTTGTGTTTATCGCGGTGATCGTCGCCGCGTTATACTACTGGGCACCGGAAGTGATCGAGGACGGGATAAGATATATCAGGGAAAATATTCCGGCTGCGGGCACCGAATCCACGGAGGAAAAACCGGATGCCGATGCAGACCGCCTCGTGCTTTCCAATGTTGCAGGAAATTTCGTCGACTCCGGGACCGCAGGAAATCTTTTCGTGATCAGGGGCAGTGTTCAGAACAAATTCCCCGGGGCGAGAAGTTTCATTCAGCTCCAGGGAAACATCTTGGACGATAGAGGGATGGCGGTTCTTCAGCGTAAGGCCTATGCAGGCAATCCGCTTACTGATGCCCAATTGAGTGAAATGAGCACCGAAGAAATAGCCCTGGCCATGAACAACAGGGAAGGCGTCGACGGGATGAACGTGGATATTCCTTCCGGCGCCTCTGTCCCGTTTACGATCGTATTCGAAGAGCTTCCGGAAAATGTAGTTGAATTCACTGTAGAAGCCGTCCGGTCTGTTCCTGGGAACGTCCAGAAATAAGTGTCCGTGAACTTTTAATCAGCTCCTGCCTGCATACAGCCTTTGAACTGTTTCGAGCGCAGAGGGATCGTCTACTCCCATGACATCGTGTTCATCCGCGGCCTGGCGGTATCCGACTGCAAGCCCGTCTCCATTTAAACACTCCACAAGATCAGTTATAAAATATTCTTCGACCATCACATTGGTTCCTCCCCGGCTTTTCATTACTCTGTGGGGTTTGGATTCGACGACCGGAAGATAATTCCGCAGGGTCTCTCCCCTTACCGCATAGATACCGGAGTTGCATAAATGCAAATTTTCCTGCTCAGCAAAACTGTATCGGTGCCAGTACTCCCACTCCACGATTCGTTTGACCCGAGGGCCGTCTACTTCGAGAAGACCGTAGCGTTTTTTGTCGGCGGCAGTGAAAGCAAGGACAGCCATATGGACATCTTCAAGCGCGCGTAGCAGGTCGCGATAGGTATCCGCGGCGACCAAGGGGACATCTCCCATGGTTATCAGGATTGCTGCCTCGGCATTTTGCTCGATAAAACTCCGAGCCGCCAGCAGTGCCCCTCCAGTGCCGTTAAGGACCGGCTGTTCGCAGTATGTCAAAGAAAGCCCTGCGGTTTGCTTAATGACCTCGTCTTTTTTGTGGTGCACCACCAGTGCCACAGGGCCAGGTGGCAGGTTTCCAAGGATATGAATAAGTAGTGGGAGGCTTCCTTCGAAGGAAGCTTTTCCCGGTATTAGGGGGAGCAGAACTTTGCACCCGTCGTAACCGGTCATTCTTGAACCCTTGCCCGCAGCAAGGACAACGCTGGCCGTGGGCCGGGAAACGGGATCACTTTCAGCTCTGAAGGAGGAACATTTATGTGGTCTCGATCTGTCGGTCATTAATATTTTCATGTTATCTTCCAATGAACTACCGTTGCGCCGTTAACCAAGGTTTGCTCTGCGGCTGCCGCGAAGCGGCATAAACCAGCATTTTACGATGCCATCAAGCTTGATGCCTGCGGAGCAACCTGGTATAAGACTATTATATATCTTTGCCATGGTCCGG
>CAYXDR010000414.1:0-3149 GCA_964463515.1 uncultured Desulfobacteraceae bacterium
TTTGAAGCATACGGAAAAGGGCAGGTTAAGGATCCGAAAATGAAACGGCTCAAGCAAGCGAGAAAGAAACTCATCCATATCGCGAATTGGCCTTCACGGATCAAATCCAGATTTTTGGGATAACTAATTGTCTTGACAATGCAAGATGATTTAATATACTCACTTTTTACGTTAATTTTCGGGCCGGTTCGTTGCGTGCGGCTCATGGTTTTTACTGATGATCGTCGACTTACACACGATTTCAAGTGCGACCCGCCGTTTTGATTTCATATTTCAACCGGAATGGTGGAAAGCAGACAGTGAGCTCGATCAAGTCCTCGGGCCGGCCGGGCCCATGGAAGTCAGGATGTCGATTTATAGAGCCGGGAAAAAGTTTGTACTGAACGGCGACATAAACGGTAGACTGCTTGCACGGTGCGATAGATGCCTGGAAATTTTCGAAAAGGACTTTTCCACCAGCTTTGAGATTTATCTGAGGTTTCCTCCGGAAGGGAAAGTCGTGGAGGAAATCGAACTCGGTGGGGATGACATGAGTGTCGATTTCGTGACGGACTATGAACTGGACCTTGCCGGGATAGTTCGAGAACAGATTTATCTGGCTATGCCGATGAAGACTCTGTGCAGTGAAAATTGCGCAGGAATATGCGCAGGGTGCGGTGTGAATCTTAACAGGGAACAGTGCCGTTGTAAGAGGCAGAAAACACCGTTGTTTTCACAACTTGAAAAGATTTTGAAAAATTGACATAGCAAGGCGCCGAAGGATTAGCCAAGAGGCATCGAAACCTCCTGCTTCTAATCTTTAACCTTCGAGCGCCGGGAGAGAAAAATGGCGGTACCGAAGAAGAAGAAATCCAAATCACGGAGGGATCAACGCCGGTCCCATGATCATTTGAGAATGCCTCAAGTGGCCGAGTGTCCACAGTGCCAGGAACCTGTATTGCCCCATCATGTCTGCCCGGAATGTGGAACATACAGGGGCAGGACCATTTTGAAAGAAAAAGAGAGCTGATATGAAAGTCGCCGTGGACGCCATGGGTGGAGATAACTCTCCGCGGGTGGTCGTGCAGGGCGTACTGGAAGCTGTGGGCGAACAAGGCGTTGAAGCTGTGCTTGTTGGAGATGAACGTGCGGTTGCCCATGAACTCGCAGGCGGGTTGCCTGAGGCGGTAGATCTTTATCACTGCAGCGAAGTGGTGGGGATGGATGAACCGCCTATGAAGGCCGTACGCGCGAAGAGGGAATCGTCCATCCGCGTCGCTTTTGAACTGGTGAAACAGGGAAAAGCCGCTGCCGTGGTAAGCGCCGGCAATTCGGGCGCTATGCTTGCCGCGGGGATATTGGTCCTCGGCCGGCTTCCAGGAGTGGAACGTCCGGGTATTGCCGGTGTTTTCCCCGGGCGAAAAGGGCCGGTTGTTATGATGGATGTGGGTGCCAACGTGGATTGCCGCCCTTTCCATCTGTTTCAGTTCGGAGTGATGGCCGATGCATTCTGCAGGGCCTGCCTCGGAGTCGACTCTCCAAGGATCGGGCTTTTGAATATAGGGGAGGAAAGCGGAAAGGGAAACGAACTCGTCCGTCAAGCCGAGGAGTTGTTTCGTGACTGCCCTCTGAATTTTTTCGGCAACGTGGAAAGCCGGAGCATTTTTAACGGTAATGTCGATGCTGTGATATGCGACGGTTTCGTTGGAAACGTTGCACTCAAGCTTGTTGAAGGAGTTTCAGAAGCACTGGGCCTTTACCTTGAAGACGAGCTGATGGACAGTTTTCAGGGGAAACTTTCAAGACTGTTCGGCCGCCGCGCATTCAGCCGTTTTTTTGGAAGGTATGACTACCAGGCTTATGGCGGAGCACCGTTGCTGGGCCTTAACGGTGTGGCGATCGTTTCCCACGGAGGCTCTTCGGTGAAGGCCATTACAAACGCCGTAAGGATGGCTGCGCGGTATGCCGCTACCGGCGTTGCGGCGAAAACCGCTGCGGCCGTCGCTTCTTTCGACCACTGAGGATGTTTGCAGATACGGACTTGGTTATTAGACGGGTTGAATGACGGAAAGGGAGGTACGCAGTGTCCGACAATAGTCGTGTCGTGGTTGTAACGGGCGGATCTAAGGGTATAGGCAGGGCCGTAGCCTTGCGCTTTGCCGGGGAAAAGGCCGACATTGTATTAGTTCATTACGATCCCGACGAAGAGGATGCGAAAAGGACGGTAGAGGATGTCCGGTCGCTGGGTGCAGAGGCCGAGTGTCTTCGCCTGGATGTGTCTTCCTTTAAAGGTGTTGAAGAAGCCTTTTCCGGCATCGTCGAGAAACACGGCAGGATCGACGTACTTGTGAACAACGCGGGTATTACACGGGACACGCTCGTGATGCGGATGGGCGAACAGGACTGGGATGCCGTGGTTTCGGTCAATTTGAAGAGCGTGTTCAATTGTACCAAGGCGGTTTTACGCACGATGGCCAGGCAGAGAAACGGCCGCATCGTGAATATTTCTTCTGTGGTTGGCGAGATAGGCAATGCCGGGCAGGCCAATTATGCGGCCTCCAAGGCCGGAATACTGGGATTTTCCAAAAGCGTGGCAAAGGAGATGGCCGGGCGGGGGATTACCGTCAATTCCGTGGCACCTGGATATATCGATACCGAGATGACATCAGGGCTGCCGGGCAAGGTGAAGGAGGGCTTCATTTCTCAAATACCTCTCGGACGAATCGGGCGCCCTGAGGATGTCGCTGAAGCGGTTTACTGGCTGGGCAGCGATGCTGCCGGCTATATTACCGGTCAGGTGATTCATGTAAGCGGTGGTATGTATATGTGATGTAATTGTTTCCGAATTGTTATTTGTGGTTGAATTCGGTGTTGGATTGGTTGTTCTGCATGGCGGGTGAAAGGTGTGTCTTGTTCAGGATCGAGGCCTGCCGCGTGCACAAAGGATAGAAAAAAACCAGGAGGTGGAGCTGTATGGCATCCGTTGATGAAAGAATCAAAAAAATTATTTGTGAGCAGCTTGATGTTGACGAAAAGAACGTGGTACCGGAAGCTTCTTTTGTAGATGATCTTGGGGCCGATTCCCTCGATCAAGTAGAGCTGATTATGGCGATGGAGGAGGAGTTCGAAATTTCCATCCCCGACGAGGATGCGGAAACCATCAGAACTCT
>CAYXDR010000415.1:0-3145 GCA_964463515.1 uncultured Desulfobacteraceae bacterium
GTAATCGTCAGTTTTTAAACTAGTGCCCATCCGGAAATACCGGATGGCACTAGTGAAGTTTCCGGATGGAAACAAACTAGTTCTTTTTTCCGCCCAGCTAACAGCTAACATCTGATAACACTAAGAATATCCTGTCTCGATGATGATATCAACACATAATATCCTGTATTTATGATCCTGGCATCTTCCCGGTGGCGGGGGAATACCCCCAATGCCTACCGGGTATTTTTCACGGGAAAACGCATGGGTCGATTTGGCTTGACAAGCATGGCTGTGATTGATTTTACTCTACGGCATTGTGCATTGACATCAAAAATTTTGAAAGGAGTATATCCATGGCTGAAAATGCCGAACATCTTGACGGGGCTTTCATCCAGCGGGACAAGGAAACCTATGCCATCGTTCCGAGGACACCCTTGGGGCTCGTGACCCCGGAGATCCTGGAAACCATCGCTGGGGTGGTAAAAAAGTATAACATTCCGGTCATGAAGATCACTTCCGGACAGCGCATCGCCCTGGTCGGGCTCAAAGAGGTCGATGTGGCAGAGGCGTGGAAAGATCTGGGGATGGACGTGGGAAGGGCTACCGAGCTGTGTGTGCACTACGCGCAAGCATGCCCGGGAACCGCCGTATGCCGTTTCGGCGTGCAGGATTCTCTGGGTATGGGTACCGAATTGGAAAAGCTTTTCATTGGAATCGATCTTCCTGCAAAGGTGAAGTTCGGAGTCTCAGGCTGTCCTATGTGCTGCGGGGAGAGCTATGTCCGCGATGTCGGGGTCCTGGGGAAAAAGAAGGGGTGGACAGTGATTTTCGGTGGAAACAGCGGAGGCCGTCCCCGAATCGGCGATGTGGTGGCCGAGGATCTTGGTAAAGAAGAGGCTGTGGATCTCGCCAAACGATGCCTGGAATATTACGCAGCCAACGGCAAAAAGAAGGAGCGAACCGCCCGCTTCATGGAGCGGACGGGGATCGATGCGTTAAAAAAAGCGGTCCTTTGATGCGGAGGAAATGATGGCGGATAAGAAGGCAGACCTGGCAGGTCCGGGTATCAGCACGTATGAAGAGGTGGACAAGGTCCTTCCCAGAGATTACCAGGCCTTGCTGGAGCCCAAGGACACAATGAAGGCGTTGTTCAAGATAAAAAATTTTATCGAAGATAACTTGTGCAGGGAACTCAACCTTTTCATGGTGCCGGTTCCCCTGATCGTATCCAAAGAAAGCGGTGTCAACGATTACCTGGACAGGGACGGTTCCCGCACGCCCATTGAGTTTTCCTGCGGACTGGGCCTGGACAAGGGCATAGAGGCACAGGTGGTTCAGGCCGCTACAAAATGGAAACGAATGGCGCTGAAACAGTTTGGTTGTGACGTGGGCGAAGGGATCTGCACGGATATGAGGGCGGTGAGGAAAGATTATTTCCTGGATCACGATCACAGCGCCTATGTTGATCAGTGGGACTGGGAACTGGCCATAAATAAAAGCATGCGCAACCTGGAATTTCTGCGCGACATCGTCGAAAAGATCTGGTCGGTTATTTACGAGGCCGATCAGATGGTCAAAAAGGACTTTCCCGGGCTTAATACAGGTGCCTATCCAGACATTCCTGAAAAAATCGAGTTTTTTCACGCCGAGGAAATTCTGGACCGTTACCCGGACCTCACCCGCAAACAGCGGGAGACCAAGATGGTGCAGGAGGTTCATCCGGCGATTTTTATCGTAGGCATCGGTTCTGTGCTGGAAGACGGTTATCCTCACGAAATGAGGGCGGCGGATTACGACGACTGGATCACGCCGACGATAAAAAAGAACGGAAAGCAGCTGCACGGGCTGAATGGCGATATCCTGGTGTGGAACCCGGTCACCAGACGTCGCCATGAACTGACTTCCATGGGTATTCGTGTTACCAAAAAGACAATGGTGCAGCAACTGAAGGAGGCCGGGCAGGAGCATTTTCTGGAGCTTCCTTATCATCAGGCCGTGTTGAACGATGAGATCCCTTTGAGCATCGGAGGTGGTATCGGTCAGTCGCGTACCTTCATGTATCTTCTCAGGACCGCCCATATAGGGGAGGTCAGCGTCACTGTATGGCCTGACGTACTTAAATCAATATGTAAAAAGAAAAATATTCATATCCTGGAATAAACTAGCCAAGCACGCAGCTACCCGGTTTCGTACAGAAATCGGGCAAAAAGACCATTGCCGGGTGGAAACCAATGGAAATGGACAAGTATAATAAAATTTTCAATGCAAGAAGAATTCTGAACCTTCCGGAAAGAGCTACCGGGGCGTCGATAAAATTGAACTATCGTGCACTGCTCGACCGATGGCATCCGGACAAATGTAAGGAGGACAAAGAGAAATGCGCTGAAATGACTCGCAAGATCATTTCAGCCTATCAAACAATAATGGATTACTGCGAAAACTATCAGTATTCTTTTGGGGAGGAAGCAGTAAAAAGGCAGCTCTCACCTGAAGAATTCTGGGTTGAGCGTTTCGGAGACGATCCTTTGTGGGGCAGCGGCGGGAAGCGGAAATGAACAGTTCCGGGAAAGGAGCAGGGAATGAACGTGCTTTTTATTATAACTACAGATGAATGCGAGACTGTTTACAACGCGATGCGACTGGCCAACACCGGGGTGGAAAAGGGTGATGATGTGAGTGTTTTCATGCTCGGAAGAGGCGTGCTTTTCGAAAAATGCGAAGGCTCGGAATTCAATGTAATCGGGGAGATGAATAAATTCGAAGGTGATTTTTATGTCTGAGGGGTCTGCATGAAATCCCACGGTCTGGTGGGTTCGGGAACGTGTCCGATCGGCTGGATGGATGATTTATACGAAATAGCCATGGAGTCAGATAAAATCTTTACCTTTTGAGGACCCGGCAAAAGGATGGAAATCGCCGTTTTTTGACACCCAGTGCCGGGTGAGGATGGAGCGGTTTCCACCTGCAAATGCTGGATCGGAAACAGGCGGTTCTTTGAAGACTGCGGCAATTGAAATTGAAAACCTGTATGTGACAATTAGCGGGCAGGCGATTTTTTCCGGGCTGAACCTGCGTGTGGAGAAAGGTCAGAAAACGACCTTGGTGGGCAGGTCAGGCTCCGGGAAATCGACACTTCTTCGCACCCTGCTTGGTTTCGTGTTTC
>CAYXDR010000416.1:0-3115 GCA_964463515.1 uncultured Desulfobacteraceae bacterium
ATCGTTTTCAACAGGACCGAGCAGAATAAGACAAAAAGGCGCCAGATATTTGGTTGGAACGATCTCATCTTCGATCAGGGCTTCGGCCATGGCCAGGCGGTGATTACCGTCTATGCGGCGGATCAGCTTCAGCCCTCTAATTGCATCCAGATGATCCCGCTGTATTTTTATCTGTTGTATGCGCTGGTGCTTGCCGCTGAAACGGCGGCTGATGTTGATAAGCGCTGCCTCTTCGGACTCAACACCGATAACCCTATCCTGTTCGGTTACTTCATTGTATATGCTGCGCAACGACAATATCACTTCCGGAATGAGACGATTGTCACTCTGTTCAAGGTATTTTTTGATGTCCAGGGCATGCTTTTCATTCAACCGTCGCTGATGCCCGATCACTTGCCCGGGTTCCGCACCTTCACTCAGCTCATAGGGGACCGAAATCGCCGCAAGATCCCGCAAATCGGCAAAACCGCGAATAATTTTGAATATTCCCAACACGCCTTCTGCGAAGTAACCTTCAAATTCGATTGTTTGGCTTGCCGACGGCATATCAAATATCCTCCACTGACTTAACGCCAAGGATCATTTTTTCAATTTCACGCTTTCTTTTTATGAGCATTGCATTTGCATTTGAAATTCGATCAAGAACCACTCGGCGCTGCTCAGCGTAATGTTGTTGAATTTCAAGATCAACCACAGGTAGCCTAATCTCGGCAAGGTTTCCATAATACATGCGCTGCTTAACCGCTCCAACCCGATTAAAAGCAACAAGTGAAAGGAAATAATCTGTTCGTATCATGAGCGCCATAAAATCTGGCAAATAGCCGCTTATTATTCGCCATACTTGGTATTCAGGGCTAGTGATAGCATCATCAGGAACCTCTGGCACGATACCCAATGAGCCCACGTTCGCCCGAGTGGGGTTATGAAAAAACCAATCTTTTTCGATTCTCTTGTAAGGGGCATTAAATTTGCTTCCAATTTGCTTTGCACTGAGAAAAACCCCATCCTTGTTATTGACACCGTATATGGCCCATTCTTTTTCAGGGTCTCCCCACGGCCTAATCATTTCATTGCATTCCTCAGTGTAGTCTCCCAACCGAACGAAATCAGGGTTAGCGGTTATGAACGCAGCGGCGCGACCGGCTTTGACATCCCACTGTTGAGTGTTCTCATAATTAGCGATGAACACTCTGGAGCCGCTCACATGGTCAAATGCTCGGGTCTTTTTAACGAGATTCCTATGGAGTCCGGAAATCAAAACAGCCAAGGCAGCATCTGCGGAAATGCGTTCTTGGTGGGCTGCCTCCCAATGCGACACAATTTTTCTCTGAATTGGCAATGGTGGAATGGGTATTGAAAGTTTCTCAAAATGATCGGGATGTATTCTTGTCTTGGTTGACCCACCATGGGAGAAGCCATCAAGATAATGTTTAAAGGCCGTGCTTCTTAGGACCAAATCAAGATATTTCTCATCGGCAATTGCCTGGTCAATTTCATATACAGGGTATTCGGAGCTGACAGCTACCCATTTTACCGAAGTAGGGACTATGCAAACCGAGCCTTGCTTGACCCTGATTTTGCTATAAATCAACCTGCCCGATTCAGCTTTGTAAAGTCTTCCTTTATAACCGACGCGTTTTCTTTCATCTAATATGGTCAACTCGCCTCCGAATGAGATCTTTTCGATGATTGGAACTTCCGTGGGATCATTTGGTACGAGCTCTTGAATCCGCTTCAGAGCTGTTCCAATAGGCTGAATGAATCGTTTAGGCCATTCCCAATTTACGCAACGAAAATAAGCTACATTCCACCGATCAAGCTGAGAGTAATTAACGGCAAAAACTCGATTTAGGGAACCTTCCGGTGTCATTCGGCTACTCCTGCCATTACAAACCCGCTGGGATCAGCCAGAAACTCCCGATACCATTCAAGGCATGTCTTTTCGATACCCTTTGGCTGGTTTGGATTGGGATAGAGTTCATTTTCATCTTCCCCACCGGTGGCCGATATGCCGACTTTCTTCGCTTCGTACATGAAAATGGGATAATCAAAGCGCTCCTTTAAAAGTTGCCTGGATTCATCGGCCTTCTTTTCATCCATTTGTTTCAGATATTCCCTTAATTCTTTCTGTAAAGCCATGCGTCTGTCGGCATCTTTATCGGCTTTGGCCTGGGCTATGCCATCTTCCAAGTGCTTGGTTTCCTTTTCGGTTTCATCCGCATACTTGGCGTCTATCTCTGCCTTGGCATCCGCATAGGTCTGATCAAAGCGTTCTTTTTCCTCCTCCGTGTATTTCTGGAGGAAAAGCAGAGACGCCTTGACACTGGCCCCGGATGAAATAAATGTTTCCTGCGGCAGACTGACCACCGCCTTGAGATAGGCCCGGTCTTCCACGAACTGCCGAACACGAAGCAAAGAAGGATTGTTGAATATGCCTTCGGGCAGTACGATGCCCATGCGGCCTCCGGGTTTTAATAGATCCAGGCATCGTTCAATAAACAGGATTTCGGTTTTTATTTTTCCATAAACCGTGCTCCCTTTGCTCACCCGACGCGGCGGCAGTTCAAACAACTTGGCAATGGGTTGGTTAATGGCGGCTTTCACTCGCGCGTAGGCTTCTTTATAAGGCTTTCCAAATTCACGCACATACCGCTGGTCATCCGCATCACTGACCCGGATCTCAGATTCCAGCACCTTGTCCGAGGGCTCTACATTGGCGCCAAAAGGCGGATTGGTCAGCACGATATCAAAGCGGGTTTCAAAGATGCCGTTGACATTCAAAAACCCGTCATGGTGGTGAACGCCGCCATGTCCATCACCATGCATGATCATGTTCATTTTGCTGGTACGGGCCATGCGGTCATTGGCATCGGTGCCGAAAATGCAGTGGTTGGCCAGAGCCCAAAGGCGCGATCCCTCCTTTGTCTGATCAATAGTCTGCTGAATCTCATCAAATTTTTCCTGGAGTAACTTGGCCCGTTTGGCATTGGTGAGGGATTTGTCTTTTTCAATCTTTTTTCGAAACTGGTTATATTGCTTATCCGCGTCGGCCAATATGTTTTCCCGCACAATTTCAAATACGCGAATCAAAAAGCCTCCGGAACCGCTGGCCGGG
>CAYXDR010000417.1:0-3112 GCA_964463515.1 uncultured Desulfobacteraceae bacterium
CAAAGTGATCGAGGAGGCGGCGCCATGACTATACCTCTTCATCCGCTCAGAAAGTTTACGCGCCCTCATGTGACCCGCACGACCATGTGCCCCGGATGTGGAAACGGCATCGTGGCGGCTGCGATCCTGCGGGCGATAGATGGCATGGGCCTTACCATGGATGATTTCGTTTTCGTGAGTGGGATCGGTTGTGCGGCGTGGATTCCGAGCCCGTTGTTTGATGCCGACGTCCTTCATACCACCCATGGGCGCCCGGTTGCTTTTGCGGCAGGCGTGAAACTGGGCCTGCCGGATAAGAACGTGCTTGTGGCATCGGGAGATGGAGATCTGACGGCTATAGGTGGAAACCATTTGATCCACGCGGCGCGACGAAATATCGACATCACGGTTGTGCTTGTCAATAACGGGATATACGGCATGACCGGAGGTCAGACCGCTCCTACCACTCCACGGGGTTTTTCGACGGTAACCAACCCTTACGGCACCATAGAGCCTCCCTTTGATATAGCCCCGATGATTTCCGCGGCCGGCGCACCTTACGTAGCCCGCTGGACGACGGCCCATCCCCGCCGGCTTGAACAGGCAATAAGTAAAGGAATCAGGAAGAGGGGCTTCGCTTTAATAGAGGCTGTGAGCCAGTGCCCGGTCCAGTTCGGTCGGGTAAGCGGACTCGGGAAGGCGGTTGATATCCTGAAATATTTCAAGGAAAACAGCCTGAACCTGAAAAAGGTTTCCAAAATACCCCCTGAAGAAGCAATCGGCCGCCTTCTTGTAGGGGAGTTCGTCGATACGGATAAACCGGAGCTTTGTTCTCAGCTGAAAGAACTTCGCGGGAGACTTGGGGAGGCAGGGGCGTGAACCGTACGGAAATAACCATAGCTGGTGTGGGCGGGCAGGGCTCCATCCTGGCGGGTGATGTCCTTGGTGCTGCTGCGGTCAGTCACGCCGGGCTTTTCGCGGTGAAGACTCAGGCCTATTCCTCGGAATTGAGGGGCGGTTTTGCGGCCGCGTGGGTTATAGTGAGCGATGAGCCGATTGTTTACCCGCGAGTGACCGCGCCCGATATCCTTGTGGCCCAGGCACAGGACGCTATCGATCGGTTTATCGGTACCCTCCGGCCGGGCGGGGTTTTGATCGTTGATGCGGACATGATTGCGTCTCCGCCCGGTGGCCCCTGGCGGGTTTTCGGAGTTCCTGCTACATCCATCGCAAGAAGTGATGTGGGCCTGGCCGTAACCGCGAACATGGTTATACTTGGGGCCCTTTGGGACGTCAGCAGGGTGGTGCCCCGCGACGCTCTTGAAACGGCCATATCCAGCTTTGTCCCGGCCGGAAAGGATTTGATCAACCTGAAGGCCTTCGCCCTGGGTGTCGAAAAGGTGGTTCCTGTCAGCTAACATGTTAAAAACTGATATCCACCCAAGGATACTTGAAATTTTGTCAACCGCTTCAGCTGCCGGTGGTTTTCCGGCCAGCCGGATAAAATCACCTGTTTGAAGAATATTTGCGGTTCAGCCTCCGGTGCCAGTCATATTCTTTCGACGTGACGGCATTTTCGATTCGACGTATCCTTTTGTCCATTTCCTCATATCTGCGTTTAAGCCCGCTGACAGCACTTTTTTTCGAGTTAACGTAACTATCGTAGAAGTCGTTTTCGTCGTCATTTCTCATCGGGATCACCGGCTCAGGTTTCATCACGAGGGCAAGTGCGAAATAAACGATCATCACGGGCCATATGCCGCTGAAAAGCAGCATGAGAACCGCAATGGTTCTAACCCAGAACACCGAAAAATCGAAATATTGCGCGATTCCTCTGCATACTCCGAGGATGACCCCATGCCTGGACCTGTAAAAACCCTGCCGGGGATACCGCCTGAATCTAGTCATCTTTCCGCTCCTTTCCATCCGGTTCGAGAAGGATGGTTTCGAGTGTTTCCACCCGTTGCTCCATCGCTTCCAGCCCCTGGTAGATTTCCTGCACCATTCGCGCTTCTTCGGCTTCAGACCGTTGCCCGCCGGGGGATGCGCCTCCCTTGATTATTTTTATGGCTATCAGAATCGTGCTGCCGATGACGGCCAGCGCAAGCACGATACCGCCGAAAATTATCGATACAATAAATGCGCCTTCCATTTGGGGCGGTGTCCTCCTGAATCAAGAGAAATATTCGATATGCTATCGATCTTTATTCATAGGGTTTGAAATGGAGGATTTCAAGTTTTGGAGTTCCCTTTCGATTTCTTCGTCAGTTTCCAAATGCGCGATTCGTCCTTCCAGGGAGTCCTTACCGAAATTAATCATTTCCGCCTCGGCTTCCATCCTTTCGATCCTGTTTTCGAGGTTCGCGAACCTGATGACTGCCTCCGAGTTGTCCATCCTCCTGATATCCTCTTGAGCACGCCGTTTGTGTACGGCGTGGATGTGTCTTTCGATCAGAAGGCGCTGTTTTTCCTTGGCGGATTCCAGCTTTTTTTCAAGTTGATGAATATCAGTCTGATATTCTTCGACAAGAACATCAAGATCGGCTGCTTCCTTCTCCAGTGCTTGTTCCTTTTTTTCATGGGCCCGTTTTTCTGCAAGGGCTTCCCGGGCAAGATCATCTCTGCCTTTTCGCACCGCCAATGCTGCTTTCTCCTCCCAGGAGCGCTGCCTGTCAGCCGCTTCCTCCATTTCCCTGCGGACTCTCCGCGCCTGGGCGATAACACCGGCACAGGAGCTCTTGAGTTCTACCAGCGTGTCCTCCATCTCCTGTATCATCAGCTTGATCAACTTTTGCGGGTCTTCGGCTTTGTCCAACATAGCATTTATGTTGGAGCTGATGATGTCACGAAATCGTGTAAAAATACCCATGGCCATTCCTCCTTTATGTATGATTCCCATGGAATTGAAGCACGATCCATGCCGTGCCGTTTGTAGTCCAGAAATGGATCGGGTCTTCCCCGAATCTCAGCTTTAAAGCCAATGGCCTCGTAAGATGTCGAAAATACCATGTTCTTTTGACCCGGCGCCGATAAGGCGGGTATATGGGCGGTTTTCAGACGTTTAGGAGGCCATCAAAATTGACGGGCTCGTAAAAAGTACCATCCCCGGCTTATCGGCGTCGGGGTCGGAATC
>CAYXDR010000418.1:0-3098 GCA_964463515.1 uncultured Desulfobacteraceae bacterium
CCGCTGGGCGCGGGTTAAGGCAGCAAGAACATCCTGAAAGGCAATATCGATATTGGTTCCATGTGAAAAGTTTGCTTCCAGGTTATATTGGCCTTCAATAGAAGATGATTCCAGATAATCCAAACGGTCCACGGTGGACAGGAAGCGCTCCACTGGATCGGCTATTTCCCTTTCAATTTCCCCGGGAGTGGCTCCGGCCCATTTTATTTGAACTCTGATCAACGGATAAGTGATGTTGGGCAGATAATCCAAAGGTAAACGCCACAGCCCGTAAAGCCCGAGAACTACGAGTGCAGTCACGATCGCGCTTGTGGCCAGGCGGCGGTGAACGGCATACCGGGTAATTTTCATTGCCGCCCGCCTCCCTCGTTGTTTTTCTGTCCAGCCGGAGATTCCGCGTTACCGTTATTATTCTCCCCTCCAGGATTCCGACCTCCGCCTATCTGAACCTCAGCACCGTCTTTCAGTTTCTCGTTTCCTGAAATAACCACTTTGTCGCCAACCTGAATTCCAGCGGCGATCTGAACGAGGTTCCCCGATTCGATGCCTGTTTCCACCGCTCTTGCAACGGCTTTTCCCTCCTCGACTACAAAAACCACCCGTCCATTGGGTTTGTCGACAAGCGCCTCTGCGGGCAGCGTGATGACATCACCCAGGTCCTGTAGAATAAAATGGAGCCTGGCGAACATGCCGGGCAGCAGATTGAGATCTTCCACCAGAATAATTTCCACAGTGCGAGTGCGCAGGCGTGGGTCCAGGTATGGGTAGACCCGCTCGATTCGGCCCCGGACAACATCTTTCGGATATGCATCCAAGTTAACCTCCACACGCATTCCAGGGGCAACCTCTGCTGCATATTTTTCAGGCACCGCCGCACGCACCACCAGACTGGCAGGATCATACATTTCCAGCAGCACAGCACGCGGTGCGACGAATTCACCATCCCTCACATTTACGCGAAAAACAACCCCGGCCCAGGGAGCAGTGATCATATAATCACTGGCTGTTTCTTCGGCCTGCGCCAGTTGAGCCCGAACCTTTTCATATGCGGCTTTGGCTTGATCAAGTTCTTCACCCGGTAGAGCTTCGCTTTCGACAAGTTGACGTGTTCGAGTCAAATTATCCTGCTCTTTTTTCAGTTCTTCTCGAAGAGCGAAAATCAAGGCGTGAACCCCTTTTTTTCGGCCAATGGAAACCAGCGGTTCTCCTGCCTTTACCGAGTCGCCTTCCCGCACACGAACGCCCACAACAGGGCCTTCCGCGGGCGATCCCAATTTGGCGACACGGTAAGGTTCTATGGAGCCGGTCAGTTCAAGCGTTTTTGAAATATTCGTCTTTGAGGCTGTAACGACTCCCACTCGAGGAGGCTGCTTCTGCCTGGCCGGTTGAGGTGTTTCCGAATTGCCGTTAGGAATATCATCAAAAAAAACGACCGCCACTGCAGCGATCATACAAATTATTAAAATTACTAGCCATTTTCCTTTTTTCATTCTGACCCCATCGCCAGTTTAAGTCGAGCCACTGCTATGTGATATTCAGCCAACACCCTGTAATAATTTGTTTCGGATTCAAGAAGCGCGGCTTGTGCATCAAGAACATCAACAATGGTTCCCTTGCCCAAATCATATTTCTCTCGCTCTATACGAAGGCTCTCCCTGGCCTGTGCAATTGATTTTTGAATAGCCGAAGCACGCTCACGAGAGGATTCCACTTCCAGCAACGCGCTTTCGACTTCCAACCTGACCTGAAGGTTCAGTAAACGAAGGCGTTGCTGGGAGGCATTCAAATCAGCGCGCTGCTGCCGGACATCGGCATCGACCTGGTCTCCATCGAAAACAGGAACCTCCAACATCAAACCCAGTCTGCCGATATCTCCATCCTCATCCCCTGTGCCGGTCGTAGACCCGACGGCCCAGCGCCTCCCATAGGTGCCTTGCATGGAAATCACAGGCCATTGACCGGCTTTCGCCACGTCCACGTTTCTTGCCTGGGCCTCCAGGGAAGAACGGGCCGCCAGGTAGTCTCCGCGGGATTTCCATGCAAGGGTAAGGGCCGAGTCCAAATCCGGTATTAAATGGCCTTGCAGCTCCTCCAATTCCCCACTCGGGGATAGTTCCACATCGACACCTTCCAAACCAAGAAGATTAGTTAAAGTCCGTTGTTGAACGGACAGAAGATTCTTTTCTCGGACCAGTTTCTGATCAATATCAGCCAGCCGAACCTCCGTGCGCATTCGATCTACTCTTGCTGCTTTTTCCGCCAGTATCAGAGAGTCAATTCTCCTTAAATTCTCTTCCAGGGTTTTTTTTGAGAATATTAAGGATTCAACGACATGCCTTTGGGAAAGAATACTGTAAAAGACGCTGGAAACATTGAAAATCAACTCTTCCCGGCTGCGGGCCAGGCGTTGCTCAGCCGCCTGCCGAAGCAAATCCGCGGCCTTCACCTGGTTAATCAATCTTCCACCCGTGAAAAGCGGCATTGACATAACAAGATCGCCTGAAACAATATCCTCGCTGAATACCCCCGGTTCCCCGTTTCCACGTGCTGAAATGAGCCTTTGTTCATCCATGTGGTGAGTATATCCACTGACAACGCCGAGCTTTGGAAGTCTGGCCCCGAAAGCATATTCCCGCCGGGCCTCGGCTGCAAGCACTTCCCAACCCCGGGCTGAGACTTCCGGGTTGTTTTCGAGCGCCGTCTCAACGGCCAGCTGCAGGGTCAGAGCCCCATCGGGGATCTTGATCTGTCGATCCGAGGGTAGGATCGACGGAATGAGCGAATCAGTCCCTTGAACCGGCTTATAGGGGTCGGTTGGTTGCATGGATTTACATCCGGCAAGAAATGCCAGGATTATCAAGACATACAAGATTTTCATGGTCGCACCCTTTCCCCTCCGCCCGGCATGAAATAATACGAATACTCATTTAGAAAAAAAAGCTCGAAGCTTTCACCGGAGATCATTATACCACTATATCCCGATTACACCGAAAGTTTATCCCACCGAAGGAGATGGGCGACGAACATGCCGGCGATAAACCCCCGGAGCCATCAGTGATGATTACGGAACCTGAAATTGAGGATCCGGTTTTACGGAC
>CAYXDR010000419.1:0-3087 GCA_964463515.1 uncultured Desulfobacteraceae bacterium
GGAGTCAAGCGATGTCTTCTGAAAACGATAGAAAATTCATTTTGTGGTTTAACGAAATCGGCATAGAAGACGTCCCTCTTGTGGGAGGGAAAAATGCATCGCTGGGAGAAATGTATCGTAACCTCAAAAGCCAGGGGATCAAGGTCCCTAACGGATTTGCCATAACCGCCTACGCTTATCGCTATGTACTCAAATATTCGGGAATAGAGGAAGAAATTAAAAAAATCCTCAAAGGCCTCGACACGGGAAATATGCAAAACCTTATGAGCAAAGGCAGGGCCGTACGAGATGTGATCCGGTTCGCTGAGCTCCCGCCTGATCTGACCCAGGCCATTTACAGCGCCTACGACAAACTAACCGACGAATTCGGTTATGCCAGGGACAACCTGGATGTAGCAATCCGATCCTCGGCCACTGCCGAAGATCTTCCAGACGCCTCGTTTGCAGGCCAACAGGACACTTTCTTGAACGTCCGAGGACGCCTAAACGTGCAGGAGGCATGCAAAAACTGCTTTGCAAGCCTGTTTACTAACCGGGCCATTTCCTACAGGCACGACAAAGGTTTCAGCCAATTTGATATTTCCCTTTCCATCGCTGTCCAGAAAATGGTCCGGAGCGACTCGGCCTATTCAGGAGTAATGTTCTCCATTGATACGGAAACGGGCTTTAGAGATGCAGTTTTCATCACGGCAGCATACGGCCTGGGGGAAAACGTGGTGCGCGGGGTGGTCAATCCCGATGAATATTATGTGTTCAAACCCACATTGAAAAACGGTAAAAAAGCCGTTATAAGCCGCAAAGTCGGAGACCGTAACAGTAAGCTCGTATACTCCCTGGAAGACGACGCGGTGAAAGACGTGCCGATTACACTGGATGAAAGACACCGCTATGTATTGCCCGACGAAGAGATTCTTCAATTGGCTGAATGGGCCTGCATCATTGAAGAGCATTACAGCAACGAGGCGGGCGCTTTTAAGCCAATGGACATAGAGTGGGCGAAAGACGGGGACGGCGTAAATATTGGAACAGGCAGCCTCTTTATCGTCCAGGCCAGGCCGGAAACAATCCATTCCAGAAAAGGATCCAACACCTACGAAAATTATAAACTCCTCAAAAAAGGGGAACTTGTGGTGACCGGAACCGCTGTCGGCAACAAAATCGGTCAGGGCGAGGCCACCATAATTCAGTCCCCGATGGAAATGGACAGGTTCGCACCGGGAAATGTGCTGGTGACCGGCATGACCGATCCGGATTGGGAGCCCATCATGAAAGTGGCCTCCGCGATAGTCACGAACAAGGGCGGACGCACCTGCCATGCAGCGATCATCAGCCGGGAGCTGGGCATTCCCTGCGTCATAGGGACCGGAAACGGAGATGAACTCATCAAGTCGGGGCAGGAAGTTACC
The DNA here is from genome assembly GCA_964463515.1 of uncultured Desulfobacteraceae bacterium. Taxonomy (GTDB): domain Bacteria; phylum Desulfobacterota; class DSM-4660; order Desulfatiglandales; family Desulfatiglandaceae; genus CAYXDR01. The sequence continues at coordinate 1,407 of CAYXDR010000419.1, forward strand.
GTTTCATGCTGCGAGGGGGAAACGGGCCATGTATATGACGGGCTGCTGGATTTTGAAGTGGAAACGATTGATTTCAGTGAAGTACCCACCACGAAGACCAAAATTATGATGAACGTTGGAATGCCGGAGAAGGCTTTCAGCCAAGCCATGATTCCTTGTGACGGCGTAGGCCTCGCCCGGCAGGAATTCATTATAAGCTCCCACATAGGCATTCACCCCCTTGCGTTGCTGCAATACGATAAACTGACCGATGCAGCTCAAAAGGATCATAAAATAGCAGGAATTGTCTATCACATAGATCATATAACCTCTGTTTATGAAAATAAAACCCTGTTTTTTGTTGATAAGCTTTCTGAAGGAGTTGGAAGGATCGCCGCAGCCTTTTATCCCAACGACGTTATTGTAAGACTGAGTGATTTCAAAACCAATGAATACGCCAACCTGCTCGGCGGAGAACTCTACGAACCATCTGAAAGCAATCCTATGATAGGATGGAGGGGAGCTTCCCGTTATTACGATAAAAGCTTTAAATCCGCGTTCCAGCTGGAGTGCCTCGCACTTAAAAAAGCAAGAAGCGAAATGGGGCTTACGAACATCAAGATCATGGTGCCCTTTTGCCGCACGCCTGGTGAAGGGGTTAAGGTGGTCGAACTGATGAAGGAATTTGGACTGGTCCAGGGAGAAGAAGGACTCGAAATATATGTCATGTGCGAGATTCCCAGCAACGTTATTCTGGCCGACCAGTTCGCCGAGATATTCGACGGGTTTTCTATAGGCTCGAACGATTTAACGCAGCTGGTGCTGGGTCTTGACAGGGATTCCTCTCTTGTAGCGGCCCTTTACGACGAACGAAACGACGCGGTGCGAAGGATGGTGAAACAGGCCATCGAAGTGGCGAAGGCAAAAGGAAGGAAAATAGGCATCTGCGGTCAGGGCCCCAGCGATTTCCCGGAGTTCGCGGAATTTCTGGTAGAAAACGGAATAGATTCCATAAGCCTGATTCCGGATACGGTTATAAAGACACGAATGATTGTAGCCGAAAAGGAACGAAAGATGGGCGGAAAGGCAGGTAAAAAATAACGCATGGAGGATATACGGATTGCAGGAACCGGGTCGTATGTGCCTCCTCGGGTACTGAGCAACCATGACCTCGAACGGATGGGACTCGACACAACAGACGAGTGGATTACTCAAAGGACCGGCGTAAAGGAACGCCGCATGGCCGATCCGGAAGTAACAACTTCGGATCTTGCGCTGGAAGCATCTTTGAAGGCCCTCGAAGCCGCCGAAATGCAAGCTAGGGATTTGGACATTATCATATGCGCGACAATAACTCCGGACACACATTGCCCGGCTGCGGCTAACTGGCTGCAGGCCAAGCTAAGTGCCCCGCAGGCGGTTACCTTTGATTTGACCGCAGCGTGTTCCGGCTTCATCTTCGCGATGAATACGGCCTCGCAATATCTCAGAACCGGCTCGGCTCGGCGCGTACTCGTCGTAGCATCGGAGGTGATGACCAGGACCCTCGATTGGACAGACAGGACAAGCTGTATTCTCTGGGGCGACGGCGCCGGTGCAGCCGTGTTGACTGGAGGACGAAAAGGAGCAAAGCTGCTTTCATCTCATATCCACACAGACGGAGAAAACGGCACTGACCTTCTTCTACCCGGCGGCGGTTCCA
>CAYXDR010000420.1:0-3085 GCA_964463515.1 uncultured Desulfobacteraceae bacterium
CGGAAGCATCCGTATCCATACCCAGGCGGTTCAGAGCAACGTGTTCGAGGCACTGGGGATATCGGAGTCGGAAGCTGAAGTGAAATTCGGATTTTTGCTGAACGCCCTGAAATACGGAGCACCTCCTCACGGAGGCATAGCCCTTGGTTTCGACCGGCTGGTGGCCATGCTTGCCGGTGTGCAGTCAATAAGGGAGGTTATCGCTTTTCCCAAGACAACCAGTGCTTCGTGCCTTCTTGCAGGCGCGCCTTCCCGGGTTGATCCCGGGCAGTTGAAGGAGCTCGGTCTGGAGCTTGTGTCCGGCCCGTCCTGATATGCGGGCTTAGGGCCGGTCGAGCAAGCTGCAGTCCGAGGGCGGCACCTGAATCGAAACTTTTTCCCCCCGCCTGAAAGGCGTCATGCTCGCAATTCTTATGACGTGTATTATGGTGCCGTTTTCAAGCTCCACAAAGTAGCTCACCTCGCCGCCCATGTAGCTTCTGTCCTTGATGGTTCCATTGAACCGGTTGACGTCTGCCGGGATTTCCTCCTCAGCTTTTCTGAAAATTTCGATTCTCTGTGCCCTGACAACCAGTTCCACCTGCGATCCTTCCGAGCGGCCCACGGGATCCAAGACCTTCACTTCGTTTCCGTCTTCGGTTTTGACGATAACCATGTCACCATCACGCTTTTGGACGACTGCGTGGAAAAAATTGGAGTGGCCGAGGAAATCGGCCACGAAATGGTTGACCGGAAAATTATACACTTCTTCCGGGCTTCCCTGCTGTTGAACAACCCCTTGCTTCATAACGACTATCGTGTCTGACATGCTAAGCGCTTCGCGCTGGTCATGGGTTACGAATATGGTGGTGACTCCCAGCATTTGCTGCAGATTGTCTATCTCCCGGCGCATGTCCTCCCGCAGATTTTCATCGAGAGCGGACAGGGGTTCATCCATCAGCAGAACATCGGGCTCTATTACGATGGCGCGCGCAAGTGCAATCCGCTGCTGCTGCCCTCCGGAGAGCTGAGCGGGCATTCGGTTCTCCACTCCTGGTAGGCGCACCATTTCGAGCGCCCGCGTAACCCTTTTATGGATTTCGGCTTTGGGGACATTTCTGTATTTGAGCCCGAAGGCCACGTTGGAAAAAATGTTTTTGTGCGGGAACAGGGAGTAATTTTGGAATATCATTCCAAGGTTTCGCTTGTGGATCGGCATGTCGTTGATACGCTTGCCCTTGATGAAAATATCCCCCTCAGTCGGTATTTCCAGCCCGGCAATCATTCTGAGGATGGTCGTCTTGCCGCATCCGGAAGGTCCGAGAAGGGTTACGAAACTTCCTTCTTTGATGTCCAGGTCCGTTTTTTCAACCGCCAGAACTCTGTCGAAGCGCTTCGCAACGCCCCTCAGCCGCACCATCGGAGTGGAATCGTCGTTATTCACTGTTAGACCGGCTCCTTGTCATTTCTGGATTCATACATGTCTCTTCAGGATCAAACGAAGCCGCGGATTGCGGCAGGCGGGTCGCCGCCGCCGCGTTCCGCTTATGCTTCGGGCCGGTTTCAGTGCCCTGCCCTGATTCTGTCCCATTTTTCCGCCCATTCAACCTGGTGTCCGTTCCAGTAGGCAGGGTCGGAAAACAAGTACCCGTCGAGTTTTCCTGTGGGATCGAATGCCGGAAGTTTCTGAACCGATTCAGGCATTGACACCTTTGTGGGATCCAGGCTCGGCGGATATTTCTGGCCTTCGGCCACCGCGATGGCACATTCCGGCGCCAGCATGAAGTCCAGCAGCTTGTGGGCCACTTCCAGGTCGGTGCCTTTCAGCACAAAAATGCACTCCTGCCAGGAGTAGCAGTTGTAGGGGGATAGAAACCCTACCGGATGACCCTGGGCTTGGAGTGCAGCCACCCGGCCCGACCAGGCGACCGTGGCATAGATTTCTTCGTTTGCAAGCAGGCTCATGAGTTCTGCGCCCGAGCCCCAGTACTTTTTCATCATCTCGCGCTGTTCTCTGAGTGCGTTCCAGACCGCCTCGATGTCTTCTATCTTGTTTGGATGCTGGCCGGTATGGAGTGCTGCGTACCAGATGTTCGTGCGCCAGTCCGTCCAGCTGCCGAGCCTTCCATCGAGCTCTTTGTCCCATAGAAGCGAAGCGCCTAACTTTTCCGCCTTGTCCTTGGAAATATGCTTGGTGTTGTATGCAATGCCTGTCTGTCCGAAATCGTAGGGCACTGCAGACAGTGTGCCCTTGGTTATCGCCCTGTAAGGCTCCATCATGGCTTTCATGACATTCTTGAGATTGGGGATTTTGTCCTCCTCCAGAACCGTGCCGTAGCCGAGGTCTACATATCTGGCATAATCGAATACCCCGCTGAGATGCGCCAGGTTGAATTCGCCGCCGGGTGGAAAGGAAGCTTTCACCCTGGTCAGGTAAGTATCCATGTCTCCAAATTCGCCGTCTATCACCTTTATTCCCGTGGCTTCGGTGAAAGGCTTGAATGCATACTTCCTGAAAGCTTCGGATACCACGCCGCCCCAGCCGTCGAAGCGGATGGATTCGGCAGCCGACGCCGGGCGCAATAGGGATCCGAACGGCCCTCCTACCAGGCCTGCCGCGGCCCCTGCCAGCGACAGGTACTTAATGAAGTCCCGGCGGTTCACCTTTCCTTCCAGCACTCTGCCATACTCATCATCCAGTCGATTCTTAGAGATTTTGTCCATCTGTTCTCTCCTTTCGCCATGGTTGTTGGTGGTTCAGGGACGATGCCCGTTTTTCGCCTGCTAGGACCTGGCCACCTTACGCGCGAGATAAGCGGCGAGCAGGGGGGTGGCAATCGTCATGATGATCATTACGGTTCCAAGAGCGTTTATTTCAGGACTTACTGAAGTTCTCAGCATGCCGAAAATTTTTACTGGAACCGTCTGGTTCTGGGCCGTGGCCCAGAACAGGGTGGCGGTAATATCATCGAAGGAAATCGTGAACGAAAACAGCATGCCTGCCATGATCGCGGGCATGAGCAGCGGCAGTGTGACTTCCTTGAATGTATGAACGGGGCTGGCCCCGAGGGTCTGGGCGGCCTCTTCGTATTCCTTTTTTATTCCT
>CAYXDR010000421.1:0-3082 GCA_964463515.1 uncultured Desulfobacteraceae bacterium
AGAGGACGCAAGGATCTGGCCGGGGCTCATGGCAGTGGCAATCGCATAGGCTCCGATGACCTTCATCGGCTGCACCGGCACAGTAACCCCGAAATACAGCCCCGAAACCACGTAGAAAATCCCGATGCTCAAAAACAGTCCCAGAGGATTCAGGCCGTTAAACAAAACCATGGCGATGGCGATGGGCAGCAGCGTGCCCAGGTCCCCCAGCGATCCGGCCAGTTCCATGCGATCAAATTTGAGCCGCTCAGACATAATGCCCTTTTTATCCCCAGAAAGCACGATGCAGCAGCTTGACGCAAAGGGAAAACAATATAACGCTGAAAATAACACGTATAGTTTTTCCCCTAAGGCGGCCGCTCATGATTCTTGCCCCGGCTTGTCCGCCGGCAAAGGATACAACCGCCGCAGGCAGGATAAACCGCCAATCGATCTGACCCATTGAAGCGTAACCCAGAAAACCGGTCAGAGAGGAAAAGCAAACAATAAAAGTAGACGAAGCGGCGGCGATTTTGGTAGGGGTCTTGAGCATATAGATGAGAAGCGGCACTACGAACACCCCGCCTCCGATCCCCAGAAGACCGCCCATGAAACCTATACAGGCGCCGATAAGGATGCCCCCGGCCATCTTCTTAAACGGCGTGAGCCCCGTATTTCCACCTTCAGCCGCCGGCTGCATGAGCATACGCACACCTGCCAGGGCCAACACAACACTCATGACGATCAAAAAAGGTTTCAGGTCGATGTGCACATTCAGATAGGATCCCACCGGGGCTGCAAGGCTGGAAGCCACGATCAGCGGGATCGAGAGAGAAAAATCAACCATCCTTTTGCGGGAATAGGTATAGGCTGCGGAGGCGGCGGCAACCAGGTTCAAAAACAATGAGGCGGAAGCAGCATCTGCTTTCGCAAACCCTAAAATCACGAAAAGCGGAGAAAAGATCAGACCTCCGCCCAGGCCGACCATTGTCAGCACCAGAGAAATCAAGAAAATACTTCCGAGCAGCATCACAGAAATGTGCATGAAGTTCACCGTTCAAAGGCTTCCCTGTGCCATGGTAACCAACGGCCTCCGGCGGTCACGTTCCAGCCGCCCTGCGCCGCCCTTTCAATTCACGCCTTGAACCGTATGGATCTTTATCCATTATACTATCCACTTACGCTTTATGTTACGGAGACTTGCCCAAAACAAAATAATACAGAACAAGGCAAGCAGGAACAGATTGAGAGCGTAAGGCATGGCATTTCCGCCGTGAACCGCCCCGTGAAGAACATCCACCCCGTAGGTCAACGGCAGCACATAGGAAAGGGGCTTGATAAAAACCGGTAGCTGCGCGACCGGGAAAAAAAGCCCACAGAGAAAAACCATGGGGAAGCGGAAAAAATTCGAAAAGGTCTGTGCCTCGAAAACTTCCTTCACGGCGACTGCAATAAAAAGCCCGAGGAACGTGGATGATACGGCTATCATAAACACGGCCGGCAAAAACACAAGCCATCTCACAGAGCCCAGATCCATCAGGAACGAGGCGATCGCCACCGGGATAAAGGCGTTGGCCATCCCAAAGACAATAGCGCCGGAGGTTTTGGCCAGCATCAAAAAATTCAGCGGAATCGGTGCCAGCAGCAACCTGTCGAAAGACTTGTTTTTCTTTTCGAACGTAATGGTTACCGAAAGCATCGATGTCGTACCAAACAAAACGGAGATGGCCGTCACACCCGGAAGCAATGAAACAATGCTGTCGAGCCCACTGCCGGTCTTGATGAAAAACATCGACGTCCACGCAACCGGGAAAATAAGTCCCCAGCTGATATTGGGCGGCTTCAGATAGTAAGCGAACATGTCCTTCATCAGGATATTCCAGAACGCTATCCAGCGATTCATGCTCCGCCCCCTTTCTTTTCCCGCTCTTTTTTCATGGCGTCGGCCTCAATGCCCGTGACACGGACGAAGACATCTTCCAGGGAAGGACGGATCTTTCTCGCCTCGGATACTTCTATGCCGCGGTCTTCCAGGAATTTAACCAGCAGCCCGGCCCGGATTTCTTCCCCCGATTCCACCCTTATGCGGCCTACCGAGCTACGGCTGAATTCCAGGGCCGGAAACACGTCCTCAAGCTGACGCACTAGGGCCGCCCCGCCACCGGAAACGGAAAGGACCATCACGTGTTTCCCCTGAACCGGTTGCATAAGCTCCGAAACAGAATCCACACGGATAACCTTTCCCGAGACGATGAACGCAATCCGGCCGCAGAGCCTCTCCGCTTCCTCTATATAATGGGTTGTGAGAAATATAGTGGTGCCGGATCCGTTCAAGTCTGCGATAAGCTTTCTGATCTGCCTGGCGCTTCCCACATCTATACCTGTGGTGGGCTCGTCAAGAAAAAGAATGGGAGGGCTGTGGATGATTCCAGCGGCGATAGTCAGTTTTCGTTTCATGCCCTTGGAATAACCGGAAAATTTTCGATTCGCCGCTTCAGAAAGCCTGAATGAATCCAGAAGCTCAGCAGCCCTTTTCTCGCGCGGCTTCTTTTTCATTCCATAGAGGGCACCGCAAAAACAAAGGTTTTCAAAGCCTGTCAGCTCCGAATAAAGATTGCTTTCATCGGGAACCACCCCCATCAAATGCTGGGCAGCTTTGGGATCTTTGCTGCAATCGATGCCGCCGATGGATATCGTTCCCGAATCGGGTTTGGCCAGACCGGTAAGCATATTGATCGTTGTGGTCTTGCCGGCGCCGTTCGGACCCAGAAACCCGAAAAGTTCACCGTCATCCACGTGGAAATTCACGTCCACCACCGCTCGAACATCATCGAAACTCTTGGCAAGCCCCTGCACGTCGATCATGTCTGATCAGTTCTCCTTATCCTCTTTCGGTTCACAACATGGATGCTCGCCGCTCGAGCCGTGACACTTCTCGATCTGTTCCCTGCTGCATTTTTCCGGTACGGTTTTTAAAAATTCCGGTTTTTGACAACAACAATCACTCATGACATGCCTCCTTTATCCCTTGTAATTCAATCAAACGTTCGGGTTGGCCCGTTTCCGAGAGGAAACTTTCCGCCAAATCCCACCAGCTCTGGAG
>CAYXDR010000422.1:0-3081 GCA_964463515.1 uncultured Desulfobacteraceae bacterium
TCTCCGGTTGCTGTGCCGTGAGTGCAGACCCGGCAGTCTGGGTGTGGAAGCGCAACCACCAGGACCTTGGATTCTTGGCCTTGAACCGGGTTTTCATTATTTTGGCCCACATCCTCCTGGCCGCACGGAATTTGGCCACCTCCTCGAAAAAATCCAGGTGCGAGTTGAAAAAGAAAGAAAAGCGCGGTGCAAAATCATCCACATCGAGCCCCCTTTCAACGGCTGCCTCTGTGTAGGCTATTCCGTCGGCCAGTGTGTAGGCCAGTTCCTGCACCGCGGTGGAGCCGGCCTCCCGGATATGGTATCCGCTTATGCTGATCGTATTCCACCGGGGCACCTCGCGTGTTCCGAACTCGACGGTATCGGTTATAAGCCTCATCGAAGGTACGGGCGGGCACATGAAGGTTTTCTGGGCAATGAACTCCTTGAGCATGTCGTTCTGGATGGTTCCGCCTATCAGGCGCCTGTCTATGCCTCGGCCCTCGGCCATTGCGATGTACATGGCCCAGATCACGGGGGCCGGGGGATTGATCGTCATGGACGTTGTTATTTTGTCTATGGGCAGGCCGTCGAAGAGGTCCTCCATGTCCCTCAGGGTGTCCACGGCGACACCGCATTTTCCGGTCTCCCCCCTGGCTCTCGGAGAATCCGAGTCGTATCCCATCAACGTCGGCATGTCAAAGGCCGTGGACAGTCCGGTCTGCCCCGCTTTGACCAGGAGGTGAAACCGCCTGTTTGTGTCCTTGGCGGTTCCCAGCCCGGCGAACATACGCATGGTCCAGAGCCTTCCCCTGTACATCGACGGCTGAACGCCCCGGGTGAAAGGATATTCGCCCGGGTATCCAAGGTCCCTTTCGTAGTCGCGATCCCGAACATCGAGCGGTGTGTAGAGCGCTTCGATCTCCTGGTCGGATACCGTGGAAAACCTTGCAAGGCGTTCGGGGTTCTTAAGGTAAACCGCGTCGAGCCTTTCCCGCCATTTCCGCAGCCCCTCTTCGATTTCCTCGAATGCTTTGGGATTGAAGAGTTTCGTCATAACGACCCCCTCCTCTTTTGCCCTTCATTTCCATTATCTTCCCTTAAAAAGATTGGAAGCAATCACCATCCTCATGATCTCGTTGGTGCCTTCATAAATCTGGCATATCTTGGCATCCCTCATATGCCGCTCCATAGCGTATTCCTTGCAGTATCCATACCCTCCGAGGATTTGAACACCTTCGACGGATGCACGCATGGCGGCATCCGAAGCATACATTTTGGCCATCGCAGCCGCCTTTTCGTAGGGTTTGCCGTTGTCCTCGAGCCAGGCTGCACGAAGAGTAAGCAGTTCGGCTGCATCAAGCTCGGTAGCCATATCAGCCAGTTTCCACTGGATACCCTGGAACGAACTTATGGGTTTTCCAAACTGTTCCCTGCTCTTGACGTAGGGCAGGGCCTCGTCGAGAACCGCCCTGCCTATTCCCACTGCCTGCGCCGCGATTCCGATCCGGCCCCCGTCAAGAGTGGAGAGCATTTGCTTGAAACCCTCACCTTGAACGCCCAGGAGGGAATCTTCAGGCAACCGCGCATCTTCAAACACCATTTCGGCGGTTCCTGAGGCGCAAATCCCCAATTTTTCCTCCAAGCGCGAAACACGGAAACCTTCGGTGTTTTTCAAATCCACGATAAAACTGCTGATTCCCTTGTATCCCTTACCCTTGTCGGTCATGGCGGCCAGAACGCAAAGTCCGGCGACATTGCCATTGGTGATGAATTTCTTTTCCCCGTTGATTATCCAGCCGTCCCCGTCTTTGACCGCCGTCGTCCGAAGGGCCGCAGGGTCTGAGCCCGCACCCGCCTCTGTCAGGCCGTAGCAGCCCAGCACCTCCCCGGAAGCAGCCGGGGCCAGGTATTTCTTCTTCTGCTCCTGTGTACCGAAAGCCGAAACCGGGTAGCAATAAAGGGAATTGTTCACCGACATGATTACGCCCGTCGACGCGCAGGCTTTCGAAACCTCGATTAAAGCCAGCACGTAACTGACATAGTCCATCCCGCCCCCACCGTATTCTTCAGGAACCGCGATACCCAGCATCTTGAGTTCCCCGAGCTGCTTTACTATAGCCTCCGGGTGTTCATGGCTCGCATCGAAGGCGGCCGCAACCGGTGAAATCTCGGACTCGGCGAAACGCCGGGCCATATCCCTGACCATCTGCTGCTCTTCGGTAAGTTGAAAGTCCATGCTATTTTCCCTCTGCGTTGAAAACCGGGCTGCGCTTCTCCAAAAATGCGCTCATACCCTCGCGGGCATCCGTGCTTGTAAAACACAGCGCAAAATTATCCGCCTCCAAGGCACATCCGGAGCCGAGTTCCAGGCCGAAACCCCTGTCTATGCAATGCTTGGCGGCTTCGACAGACACTTTTCCCTTGGCTGCCATGGTTTTGGCTGTTTTCATGGTTTCCTCCCACAGCCGATCCGCAGGCACCACCTTGTTTACAAGGCCTATCCGCAAAGCCTCCGCGGCGTCGATCATGGCCCCGGTCAAGCAGAGCTCCTTGGCCATCGCCTTTCCCACCAGCCGCGAAAGACGCTGGGTTCCGCCGAAACCGGGGATCAGGCCCAGATTGATTTCGGGCTGGCCGAATTTAGCTTTCTCAGAGGCATAGATAAAATCGCATGCCATGGCGATTTCAGTTCCACCTCCCAGGGCGAAACCGTTCACACAGGCTATCACAGGGATGGAGAGCCCTTCGAGTGCAAACAGCAGTCGCTGCCCGTTCCACGCAAATTGCCGTGCTTCGAGCGGGCTCAAATTAACCATATGGGAGATGTCTGCACCGGCGACAAACGCCTTTTCCCCTTCTCCGGTCAACACGAGCACCCGGAGGGACTCATCAGCGCCGATTTCTTCAACCGCTGATAGAAGCTCCTGGACCACTTCAGGGTTTATGGCGTTAAGAGCTTTGGGGCGGTTGAATTTGACGACCGCCACAGAATCTTCCCTGGTTACAATGATCGTCTGGTGGGCCATACCATCCTCCTGTCGGTAATATGTGAAAATTGGGAGCTATTTATATTGGAACCTTTATAAAGCGCAGTTTAAG
>CAYXDR010000423.1:0-3061 GCA_964463515.1 uncultured Desulfobacteraceae bacterium
GGTCCGTCCGGGTGTTCCGCTTGTGCGGGCTAATTTCCGGCGGTTTGCCAGGGTGTTGATAAGGGAGGACTTGCCGACGTTGGATCTTCCGGCAAAGGCCACCTCTGGCCTGTCCGGGGGCGGAAAGCCCTCCGGCCCGTTTGCGCTGGTGACAAATTCTACGTCCATAAAAGGCCGGAAAAATCAGCGTGAGGCCAGATATCGTTCGAGTCTGTCGCAGCCTTCCTGAATCTGGTCGATGGAATTTGCATAGGAAAACCTGAGATATCCTTCGGCACCCGCACCAAAATCTATGCCGGGGGTAACGGCTACTCCGGCATTTTCGAGTAGTTCAAAGGCCAGGGCATAGGAGTCCCCGGACAGATGTGATGCATTTGCCAGTATGTAGAAGGCCCCCACAGGCTCATAGGGTATTCCGAAACCCATGGACCGCAGCCTGCCTAGGAGGTATCCTCGCCGTTCGTTGTAAACCACCTTCATTTGCTTGATTTCTTCACCTGCATCGGAAAGGGCGGCCACTCCCGCCCACTGGGAAACACTTGAGGCTGAAATCATAAGATTTTGTTGAATCTTCTGGATTGGCCGCATGAATTGTTCGGGAGCTATAAGGTACCCGAGCCTCCATCCGGTCATGGCATAAAGCTTGGAAAACCCATTCAACACAAATGCATTGTCCGTGAATTCGAGTATACAGCGTTCCTCTGCGCCGTAAACCAGGCCGTGATAAATTTCATCGGAGATCACCGGAAGGCCCAACTCCGCGATTCCTGCCATGTTTTCGGCCGAAAGCAGTGCTCCGGCGGGGTTTGAAGGCGAGTTGACCACCACGGCCTTTGTGCCCGGTCCTATCCGGGTTTTGACTTCACCGGGCTCGGTCTGGAATGCACTCTGCTCCCTTATCGGAACAAAAACCGGCTGCGCGCCGATGAAATACGCAAAATTGGGATAACACGGGTAATGGGGGTCGGTCATGATTACTTCATCGCCGGCCTCCAGCAGCGCAGCGAAAATCATGAACAAAGCAGGGGAGGTTCCTGAAGTCACAAGGATCCTGTCCGGCACCACGTCCAAGCCGTAGTGATCCCGGTAATAGCCGGATATGGCTGTTCTCAGTTCGGGGATGCCCAGGCTGTGTGTGTAATGCGTCTTGCCTGCGCGCATAGCCTCGCTCGCGGCCTCGCAGATGCACTTAGGGGTGGGAAAATCAGGCTCGCCGATTTCCATGTGCACGATGCTTCGGCCCTCACGCTCCAGCTGCTGGGCTTTTTCAAGTACATCCATCACTATGAAAGAGGAGATGCTCTCTGTTCTGCTGCTTGCCTGGATCATAATTCTCTCCTGCATTTCATACCACTTTATTGAGCGGGTATTCGATGATGCCTTCTGCTCCCGCTTCGAGGAGTTTTGGTATCAGGTCGCGGACGACAGGGGACTGCACCACCGCCTCCACCGAAAGCCATGGAGAATTGTACAGGTGGGCTATCGTGGGGGAGTTCAAACTCGGAAGAAGAGAGATGACTTTTTCGATTTTGTCTTCCGGCACGTTCATCTTGAGCCCCACCAATTTTTCCGCCCTGAGTGCTCCTTTGAGCAGAAGGAATATGTGATCGATCCTCGCCCTTTTCCAGGGATCGTCGTATGATTTCGTGTTGGCAATCATCTGGGTGTTGGTTTGCATCAGTTCCTTGATGATTTTCAGCCCATGAGCCCTTATTGTGCTGCCGGTTTCGGTGACTTCAACGATAGCGTCTGCGAGCCCGGATACCACCTTGGCCTCTGTGGCCCCCCATGAGAACTCCACTTCTACGTCGATGTTGTGTTCGGCAAAATATCGTTTAGTGAAGTTGACGAGTTCTGTGGATATTTTTTTACCGCTCATGTCTCTTATGTCCTGAATGCCCGAATCCGACCGGACCGCCAGGACCCATCTGGCAACATTCTGGCTGGCTTTGGAATATACGAGATCTCCCACGACCGTAACCAGGGATTCGTTTTCCTCAATCCAGTCTTTCCCGGTAAGACCGGCGTCGAGAGTCCCGTTTTCTACGTAGCGGGACATCTCCTGTGCCCGGCATATATGACATTGGATCTGAGCGTCATCGATGTCCGGGAAATAACTCCTGGAGTTCAGGGAAATCTTCCATCCTGATTTTTCAAAAAGGCTTATGGTGGCGTTTTGTAAGCTTCCTTTTGGAATACCGAGTTTAAGCTGATTCATTTCTTATACACCTTCTCCGGATCGAAAACTTTATCCGCGATTCTTTTTAGCTCGTTGTTATTCTCCACGCGACGGTAAAAACATGATTCGTAGCCCTTATGGCATGCAGCGCCGCCCACCTGCTCCACCCGGAACAGCACCGTGTCGGCATCGCAGTCTACGAGTATTTCTTTTACCTTCTGCACATGGCCGGAAGTCCCGCCCTTGTGCCACAGCTCGCGCCGTGAGCGGCTCCAGTAGTGGGCCTCTCCTGTCTCGAGGGTTTTCTGCCAGGAGGCTTGGTTTATATAGGCGAGCATGAGCACCTTTCCGGTAAGAAAGTCCTGGGCTATAGCGGGAATCAATCCATTTGTCTTTGAAAAATCCAGTTCAATCATAGTCTTGAATCCTTTCAACTTTGATGGAAACTACCTAGCACAGCAGCGTTTTCACCGCAAGGCAAAAATCTGCGAAAATCAGCACCGGTATTTTTCACTCATGCAATGTGGTGTTGACCAGGTTTTCGGCGCATGTTAGCTTGTGTCCATCCGGAAATACCGGGTGGCACTAGTGAAGTTTCCAGATCGGAAATACCGGATGGAAACGAGCTTTTTTTCGAACGATCTCTGACACCTGCGGAGCTGGTTTATCTATGGAGATGTTTTCTGTAGCTGTCACCTTATTCCTGATTATGGATCCGTTCGGGAACACACCGGTTTTTTTGACCGTGCTTGAGCGTGTTCCTCCCCACCGGCGCCGCCTGGTGCTTACACGTGAGCTTATGCTCGCGCTGGCTTTGATCATTGCTTTCGTTTTTTGCGGTAGATACGTTATGAGGTTTTTGGGTCTTCGGCCCGAATCGGT
>CAYXDR010000424.1:0-3045 GCA_964463515.1 uncultured Desulfobacteraceae bacterium
GGAAAATAATGCAATCTACCAATCTGGAAACCTCACTGGTGCCGTCCAGTATTTCCGGATGGGCATTACGTATCTTTTCAAAAAAGGAGTGTAAAGATGGGAATCAAATGGCCGCCGCAGTACGATAGGGATTATCGTCCCGCAGCTGATGAACCCTACTGGGACAGAGAAGTAGAGACGATGGATCCCCAGATGCGCGAAGAAAAGGTGATTCTGCCCAAGTTGAAGGCTCAAATCTACTACGCGTATGAAAACTCTGCATTTTACAGGCATAAGTGGGACAGGGAGGGTATAAACCCCGGAGATATCAAAACGCTTGAAGACTTCGAACGGATGCCCTTTGTGACCAAGCAGGAAATTCGCGAAGACCAGGCGGCTCATCCTCCATTCGGAAGCAATCTCTGCGTACCGCCGGAAAAAATTGCAAGGATCCAGGGTACCTCCGGAACAACCGGTAAGCCTACGGTGTTCGGTATCGGGGCAGGGGATATGGCGAGGATCGGACAGGCCCATGCCAGGGCCATGTGGAGTTTCGGCGTGAGACCGAACGACATTGTTTTTGTAGCCTCGTTTTTCAGCCTTTACTGGGGAAGCTGGGGGGCGCTCGCCGGAACAGAACGCCTGGGTGCGACCGGTTTTCCTTTCGGAGCTGGAGTGGCTGGCCAGTCAGACAGGGCGCTTGACTGGATGAAAGAAGTCAAGCCGACGGTTTTTTACGGGACACCATCCTACAGTCTTTATTTGGCTGAGAAGGCTAGATCCAGGGGGATCGACCCTAAAAAGGATTTCAACTTCAAGATACTGTTTTTTTCAGGAGAGCCAGGAGCAGGGGTTCCCTCGACAAAAAAGAGGATAGAGGAGACATACGGGGGGATCTGCATCGATTCCGGCTCCACGGCGGAAATGGCACCGTGGATGGCGAACTGCGAGTGCGCAAAACGCCTGGGTATGCATCTTTGGCAGGATATAGTGTACGCGGAGCTCGTGAATCTGGATACTAGGAAACGCGTGCCCTACGGCCGGGAAGGAGTTACCGTCTATACCCATCTGGAAAGGACCTCCCAGCCTATGATCCGTTTTCTTGCTGGAGACATTTCTCTTTGGGTTGATGAACCATGCCCGTGCGGAAGGACCTACCCCAGGCTTCCAAAGGGAATATACGGAAGGGCGGACGATATGTTCGTGGTGAGGGGTGAAAACGTCTACGCAAGTGCCATCGAGGACGTGATCCGTGGCATTCCGGGGTTTGGAGACGAATTCCGCATAATAATCACCCGTGAGAAAACCATGGATGAAATGGCCGTACAGGCCGAGCGGGCTCCCGGCAGTGGTCCTGAAATCGAGGCGGGGATCAGGTCCGAACTCGAGTCAAGGCTGAAAGCGAAGGGGCTCAGGACGGTGGTGCGGATGGTGGAGCCGGGGACCCTTGAGCGCACAGAGTTCAAGGCGAAGCGAATCATAGACAAACGTGCCCTTTATGAAGAGGCGACCAAAACCGCGGGCGGTTGACGGGACCGGGAAGGCGGTTCAAAGACAGGAGTTTGTAAAATGCTTGATATCAAGGGTTCTGTGGCTGTGGTTACCGGGGCGGCGAGTGGCATCGGGGAAGCTGTGGGGCGGTACTGGATAAGGAACGGGGGCAGGGTAGTGCTTGCCGATGTCTCGGGGGATGCGCTCGAAAAGGTCGCTGAAGGGTTGGCGGCCTCGGGAGAATCGATTGCCACCATGGTCTGCGATGTCACCCGCGAGGAAGACAACCGAAAGCTCGCTCTCTTGGCTGCTGAAAGATTCGGGGGCATCAATTTGGTGTTCCCGAGCGCCGGGATTATCAAGGACGGGCTCATGCTATCCATCGACAGGGAAAACGGCAAGGTTAAAGGCAAAATGAGCCTGGATCAATTTAAAAGCGTCGTGGATGTGAATCTCACGGGAGTGTTTCTCACCGTGAGGGAATGCGCGGAGAAGATGGTCGACACGGATTCTTCCGGGCTTATATGCCTTATTTCTTCCATCGGTTCCCTGGGAACAGCAGGGCAGCTCAATTATTCCTCCACGAAGGCCGCGATCTCGGTCATGCCCAAGGTGCTCACTGCCGAGTTTTTTCGGCGGGGGCTTGCAGGCCGCATCCGATGCGTGGCCGTGGCTCCCGGGTATGTGGGAACAGAGATGGTCCGGGCAATGAACCAGAAAGCGCTTGACCGTATAACAGGGGATATTCCCCTGGGCCGCCTGGTTGAACCGGACGAGGTGGCATCCCTTGTTGGTGAACTTTATAGGAACGAGGCGCTGGCAGGCGATGTGTTCTTTATCCACGGCGGGTTAAGACTGGGTTCGAAGGGGTGAGTGTGGGGTAAGGCGAAATTCCAGCGCAGGGTTGACATGTACATACAATTGTGCATACTGCTTGGCATGATGAAAATTGACATTGTTAATTCTGAGTAACAGTACTTATACCACCCCATAATTCAGGGGGAGGCGATGGACACGGAATATGTTTCCGGAAAGACCACCCCGCTACGACCGGCTTCCGGCAGAAAGGTCCGGATCACTATCCGTGTGGACAGGGACATCATCGACTGGTTCCGCGGCAGAGCGAAGGAGCAGGGAGGAGGCAGCTACCAGGCTATGGTTAACGATGCCCTTCACCGGTATATCCGGAGTCGGGAACAGCCCCTCGAAGAAACCCTCCGCCGGGTGATCCGGGAGGAACTCGATGCCGCCGAAAGGTCCCACCGGACCTAAGTGGCCTAAATGAAAAAAACGGTTAAATTGGAACGGGGTAAAGGTGAGACTCTTACTCGGTTGATCTGGGGTTTTGTCTTTCAGGATACGTAAGCTGTTAGCTGGGCGGAAAAAAGAACTACTTTAAAAACAGCCGATTACGACAAGGATTACGACAATCGTTCGACTTGGCCTCACTGACAACGATTTTGAGGTACCATCCCCGGCTTATCGGCGTCCGAGTCGAAAAGATCGCTGATAAGCTAAACTTGATGGCCTCGTAAAAAGTCAAAATCCGCCCCTTATCGTCATTCCGGCGGAGGC
>CAYXDR010000425.1:0-3034 GCA_964463515.1 uncultured Desulfobacteraceae bacterium
TTCCGACCCCGACGCCGATAAAGCGGAGATTGTACTTTTTACGACCTCATCAAAAATGGATCGTTTGCCGGAATTTCAAGTACCCTTGGCTAATGCCCATCCGGAAATGGTGACCGGCGCGGTGACGCTGAAATTCAAGCTGCCGGGGCTTTAGGGGTTCCGTTGTTCATCCGTCAGAGAGACGCATTTCCTGTCCCTGTGCATCACAGGATGAGGAGCTTTCGTTTATTTCTCTGCCTTGACACCTCATTTTCCTTACAATATCGTCTATTTGTAAGGAAAACGATGGGAGGAGGAAGGGCTATGCAATCAGTGGTTACGTCAAAATACCAGACAACCATCCCGAAGACCATTAGATCGCAACTTAAACTTTCGGTCGGCGATACTCTGGAATGGAAGGTTGAAGACGGCAGGGCAATCGTGCTGCCGGTTCGGAGAAGATTTCTTGAATACAGGAACGCCGTCAAGGTGGGGAAGGGCGACATTACAGAAGATATCCATCTCGCCAGAAAGAAACGGGCCGAGAAAACCATATGAAGAAAGTCGTTATCGATACAAATGCGTTGATTTCTTTTGTCACGGACCGAAACCCTGCCCAGCAGGAGAACATTACGGCTGTTTTCGAGGACGCCGCCAGACTCAAGACAGCCATTCTTTGCCCCCAAAATGTATTGACCGAGTTTGTGTATGTCCTCGAAAAGATCTATCGCCATCCGAAACCTCAGATCCGTGCGATGATTTCTGATTTCATTGCTTTGCCGGGCCTTCGACTGATCCACGAATTTGACATCGAATCTCTCCTGAAACTCTGGCCCGATCGGATTTCTGATTTTGGGGATGCCATCGCCCCACCGAGACCCAGTCGTTTTTTGTAACAAAATCCCATAATCCCAGCTTCCATTCTCCTGTTAAAACAAAAAATTTTCAACCGTTTTTTGTTTGGTTGAAAAATCATCTGTCAAGTGCTGTGAAAATAAAAATTTATCCACGAAACCCCTGTCTTTCAGCGATAGACTGTCTTGGTCTTAACTTGGTGGCATGGATGAATGTGACGGATGCGGAGGAACATGGAAATTAACTCGAAAACCAAAGACTTCCGAGTTTGATTTGAACAGGATTCTGAAATGAAGAAATCGCACGCCGATCGGTATCGCATTTTTATCAGCAGCGTTCAAAAAGAGTTCACGGAGGAACGTCGGTGCCTAAAGAAGTATATCTTCAATGACTCTCTGTTGAAGTTGTTTGTTTCGGATATTTTTTTGTTTGAAGACCTCCCGGCTCGTGACCAGCAAGCGGAGGAGGCCTATTTAGGCAAGGTTGACGCATGTGATCTTTATATTGGGCTTTTCGGAAAAGACTATGGATATGAAGATTCTGAGGGTTTATCTCCCACAGAGAGGGAGTTTGACCGTGCCACAGCCAATGGCAAGACACGCATCATCTTTGTGAAAGGCGATGAAGACAGGCACCGTCATCCAAAAATGGCACGACTGATTCAAAAGGCCGCCTCTCAACTGATCCGTCGGCGATTCAACAGCCTTACCGATTTGACCGCGGCGTTCTATGCTGCCATGGTCGAGCATTTGAAACAATCTGGCGACCTGCGGACATTGCCCTTTGACGCGAGTTCCTGTCCCGGCGCCACCCTCTCCGACCTTTTACAGGAAAATATTAAGGCGTTCCTTGCAACAGCGAAAAGGGAACGAAATTATCCCCTTCCCGTAAATACCGCCAGGGAAAAGGTCCTGATCCACCTGAACCTGCTGGAAGGCGGACTGCCCACCCATGCGGCGGTCCTCCTCTTCGGTAAAAATCCGCAGCGGTTTCTTCCAACTTCTGAAATCAAGTGCATGCATTTCCACGGCGTTACAGTTCGCAAACCCATCCCCTCTTATCAAATCTACAAGGGAACCGCCTTCGAACTGGTGGATCAGGCAGTCGATTTCATTCTTTCCAAGATCAACCGGCACATCGGAACTCGCGAAGACAGTGCAAAGGCCCCGGCAACCTACGAACTTCCCAAGGGGGCCGTAATCGAAGCCATTGTCAACGCCGTGGCCCATCGGGATTATACGAGCAATGCCAGCGTGCAGGTCATGCTTTTTGCCGACAGATTGGAAGTCTGGAACCCAGGTGAACTTCCGCCATCCCTCACGCCTGAGCGTCTTCGGGAGCCCCATGCGTCCATTCCCCGAAATCCATTGATCGCCGAACCCCTCTACCTTGCCCGCTATATCGAGAAGGCAGGCAGCGGTACTCTCGATATGATTGAGCGTTGCGCAGAGGCCGCACTGCCATCGCCGGTTTTCGAAGAACGGGGAGGTCTGTTTGTGACTATCCTCTGGCGCGACTGGCTGACGGATGAGGTTCTTTCTAGCCTCGGCCTGAACGAGAGGCAGCTGTTAGGCCTAAAAGAAATAAAAGTCGAAAAACAGCTTACAACCATGCAGTATCAAGATGTGTCTGGGTGTTCGAGAAGAACGGCAATCAGGGATCTAAACGAAATGATTGAAAAGGGCATAATTCAGAGGCAGAGCAGAGGAAGGAGTTCCTACTACGTCCTGTCGCGCAATCACGCCATTATCGCGCCAACTGTGCCAAGCGATCTATGAAATGGAGTGAAAACATCTGGTGGGAAATTTGCTAAAAATAATGTTATTTTATAAGTTAAAAGATTTATTAATAAATAATAAATGAAGTAATAGCCTTACTTATAGAAAATTTCATTTTAAATTGTGCCATAAGCGTGCCAAATGTGCCAGCGGGCAACTAGGGGACGGCAAGGAAAGGCCCAGATAAAATCGAAAAATAGCTCGCGCCCATCCCGAAATACCGGATCTGCACAGCGAAGTTTCCAGATTGGAAATGAGGATTTTTGTTCAAGATCAAGGAAACCGGGGACCCGCTGCGAAGCAGTGGGGACTGAGTCACCGCAAAGCGGTGCGAAGAAAACAAGGGGTTGCGCGGAGACGTACTGAGGTACGTCGCCTGCCTGCGCCGCAGCGCGGCAGGCAGGCCTGTCTGCCGTGCCGGC
>CAYXDR010000426.1:0-3029 GCA_964463515.1 uncultured Desulfobacteraceae bacterium
GGGGACTGGATATTGATGCTGTCCGAAGGGAAGTTGAACCGTTCGTGAGAGTACCGGATCATCTGTCAGTATGGTCCCGGGATTTTTTTCTGGATATTGCAACGAGGATAGAGATCGTTTGAGATCGCTTGAGGGTCGTGAGGGCATTTCGCAGGAAATAACACCGGGTCGGCGGAGAGTTGCTCAGCGAGAAGGGTGGTCAAAAAAAACGGTTGACTAACTGACGTCGGCATTCGTAACGCATTGATCAACAATTTTAATCCATTGGCGATTCGAGATGATATAGGAGCCATGTGGGAGAATTATGTCGTCACAGAACGGTTGAAAAGAAACGAGTACCTTCGCCGGCATGTGAACTCCTATTTCTGGCGGACTTATGACAAGAAGGAAATTGATCTCGTTGAAGAAGAGAAAGGGGGGCTGGCAGGGTTCGAAGTCAAATGGGGTGCCGGCCCTGTCGCGCCGCCAAAGGACTGGACAAAGGCGTATCCGCGGGCTTCTTTCAAAGCGATTAACCGGGAAAACTATTTGAAATACATTGAGCAATGATTTTCGATCATGATTCGGGAGCGGGATCGTGGGCCATGGTTTGTGGAGGCCAACCGCGAGGGGCAAGAAGCGCTTCCGGGGTCTCCAGCATGAGGTCCTGAATGGTCATGAAGCGTACAGTCGATTGTTTCAACGGGGCTGTGGCCCTGAGGGTCCTGTTGACGACCAGGCATTGCGCAGGGGCGTACTTGGATGCAAAGCTGTGCATGGCCCGCGGTCCTCATCAAAATCCAGGCTGAGGAACAGGGTCTTTTCTCCGGCTGCGTCCAGCTCCTGCTTCAGGCTCTGCATGATCGTGGTCTTGCCGGCTTGGCGAGGTCCGATCAGAAAGGCGATCTCCTTGCGGTGGATATCGCGGCGCAGCTCTTCGAGAACGGTGCGATGGATGAAAGAGGTGTTCATGGGTTATAACTTCGTTAAAAGTAAAGTGGGCTTATATTTTAACAAAGTTAAACTGCATGCCAAGATGGATTTTGCTCCAAGGTCGCGAAAACATGAAGGGCGTCCTCATCTCACAGCAATCGCTCCAACTGGTTTACCAGGTAAAAGGGTATCCTGAGCAGCCGGAAGGGACGTTGGGCCTTGTTTACCTTTGCCGTCAGTTGTTCCACGGAAGGCATGGCGGAACTGATTACGACTGCCTGATCGGCCTTTTTCTTGACGACGTAGGAAAGCAATGACTTGATCGTGCCGCCCTGACCGGATTTCACCTCCACGGGATATATGCGGTTTTCGAAGGGGAACAGGAAATCCACTTCCGCCTGTGTTTCCGATTTCGGGGGCTGCCAGTAGTACAGTTCAGGTTCGACATGGCCTTTTTTCCCGTAAAGCAGTTGCTGACCCACGAACTGCTCGGCCAGTACACCCTGGTTGGCCAGTTCGATGGGTGCCTGCATGATTGCTTGAGGGGATAGACCTTGTGCAGCCAGCAACAACCCGATATCCAGAAACAGAAATTTGCTGATTCTGGTTTTGGTTTCCGCGCCCAGGGGTATTCTTTCGGCGTTGCTGTGAAGCACGCGATGGAAGAGGCGGGCCTGCAGGAAAAGCTCGATGGCCGCATTCAACTGCCGGTTGTCACCGCTGCTCACCGAGGAGATCTCACGGGCGAGTTTATGGGAAAACTGCAACCCCACCTGGCGCACGATGCCGGTGAAGAACACAGAGAGCTTAGCGGCGTTGGCGGTGCCGGAGTACTTGGCAAAGTCATCCTTATAGGTTTGGATCAAGACTGTCTGATGCTTCAGTATTTCCCCATGATCATGTTGCGTGTCCCTGGCAAGCTGAATGCATCCGGGCATTCCACCGGTAAGCGTGTAACGTCGAACAAGCGACATCAGGTCGCCGTGCACCGAGTCGGGCACTTGATTCATGGTGTGAACGTCAAGCATTTCAATGGTCCGCATTGCTTTTGTCTCGCCCGTTGCAGCGAGGTATTCTTCAAATGACAACGGCCCCATGAAGTAAGGTTCGATGCGGCCTACAGGTGTGGGCAGTTGTCTGTCGGTGAGTACCTGGTCGAGCAGAGATCCGGTTAACACCACGGCCAGATTCGGCATGTCTTCTGAAAAGTATCTCAGACAGGAATATGCGGAAGGTGCCGCCTGCGCTTCATCAAGAAATAGAATGGCGTTGCTGGTTTTTGTAACCTGCTCGCCGCTGATGAGAGAAAAATTGAACAGGAGCTCATCCAGCTTGAACCTCTGAAAGAGCGGTTCCATTTCTGCGTGCCGCTCGAGGTTGATTTCAATGACGGGAACGGAAAGCTGCTCCGCCGCGAGGCGAACAGCAGTTGTCTTGCCCACTTGCCGTGCTCCGCGAATAACCAGGGGCTTGCGTCTTGCTTGCCCGTACCACGCCTTGATATCGTCTATGGCCCATCGGCTAAACATCGCGCGGTCCTTGTATGTCCCATTTTAATGCAACTTGTGCTTTATGATTGGGGATGTTTTAGCAAATTATGCGTTTATGTCAAGTCTTCCTTCAGGGGACCAAGAGAGACTGCGATAGACACTGCGCTAAACCTCGCGGGGGACGCCCTTTATATATTTACATTCTCGTGCGCTACGCTGGGGACTCCCTCGACGAAAATGCCCTGTAGAGTCACCGTGGCCGCTACTTTCCCAAGGGAGACGTGACAGATACAGGCGATAGTTAAAATTTTGGAGTGTTGCCGCATTGCGCATTTTTTAGATCTTGAAGGAGCGCCCGATAACGGCCCATACCAAGGGAGCAAGAGACATTGCACGAGCGGCTCAGCTTATTGGGTGCGGCTTGAGAACGTTATCCTGTTCGCTGAGGTTATCAATCTCTTCGAATTTTCTCAACGACTCCTGGTCCTTGGTGTTGACCTTGGCGGATTGCCCTTGGTCTTGCCCCGTGCAGGTGACAACTATTCTGACACTGGGGGTGCCTACCTGTGGCGTGTTTTTTCGTACTCGATGATTGCCTGTTTGAATCGCTCCAGGTCGGAAAGGCTT
>CAYXDR010000427.1:0-1429 GCA_964463515.1 uncultured Desulfobacteraceae bacterium
GCTCATCTCCTACCACTTTCAGGTATACGAAAAGCCTGTCGTCTCCGTAGACTCCCGGCCCCCCTATGGGTTCCCCTATCACCGGAAGGATTCCTTTGCCCTCTTTGCCGGTGCTTTCTGCGAGCAGCTGCTCCACCCAAGCTGAAAAGGCATCTATCGAAGGAGAGGCAATCAGTGTCAGCTTGTCGCGGCCACGGCATGCACATGCCCCCATGGCGGCGCCCAGCCATGCAGCGGAATTGTCTCCGGTGCCGGGTCCCACATGTCTGCGAGTCGCCTCGCTTAAGACTGTCTCCGCTCTTTCAAGAAAGAATCCGGTCTCCACGCCGATCAATGCAGTCGGAACCAGCCCCACATGGGACAACGCAGCGTATCTCCCTCCGATTTCAGGATCATTTAGAAAAACCTTCCTGAATCCCAGTTCACCCGCTGTCTTTTCGAGCCCGCTTCCCGGGTCTGTTATGGCTGCGAACCTGCGCCCCGCATTCGTCCGGCCGAGCTTCCCATTCACTAAATTGAAAAAATAATTCATCAGGGAAAGTGTTTCCACTGTACCGCCGGACTTGCTTGAAACCAGAAACAAAGTGGATTCGGGCCGAAGAGTGTCCGAGACTTCGGCCACCGAAGCAGGATTCGTCGTGTCCATGATCCGGACGTCCAGAAAACCTTCCCTCACCCCGAATACACTGCGGCAAACTTCCGGGGCGAGGCTCGATCCTCCCATACCCAGAAGCAGGCAATCTGTAAATCCTTCGCTACGGATTTCACCAACGAATTGGGCTAAATCATCCACAACCGCCTGCATCCGCTGAGGACTGTGAAGCCACCCCAACCTGTTGCCTATCTCTTTATCGACCGGTTTCCAAACCGTATGATCGTGCTCCCATATACGCTCCACAAGATTCTTTTCTTCAACCTCGAGCGCGGCGGCATCCACAACGTGTGCCATGCTCCCCATACGTTCTGTTACAAGACTACCCCCGGGCTTTTTACCGGCTGCCGTCATTACAGGCCTCCTTCTTCCTTTTCTTATTTCCGGCGGGCACACGCTGCATTCAAAATCCCTCTTCAGTCCCCCAAGATGCCCCCCCTTGGCTTTTTACGCAAAGATCTTCTCAGGGGGGCGTCTCTCCGGAACGTAACGCCGTTCGATCTTCCCGTCTTTCCAGTCCCGGGACACGTAAAGATTACAATAGCAGCTTCCGTATTCAGCCACGTCCTCCTCCCGGTAAACACAAGGGCAAATGATATCCTTGTCCTTTTCCCTGTCTCCCGAGGCAAGCCGGCAAGGGCAGGACATATAGCCATAGCGTTCCTTGTTGACGAGCAGGGACTCAAGGAGCTCGGTTACCCGGGGCTCTTCATCGCTCAGAAAATAACCCTTGGGCTCCTGGACAGTCTTCAGCATTTGACGAAGTTCTTCAACCTG
>CAYXDR010000427.1:1439-3024 GCA_964463515.1 uncultured Desulfobacteraceae bacterium
GTTTCATATTCCTAGGGCCTCCCGTATTTCATTCTCTTTGAAGCCGACAATCACCTTGCCGTCTATGATGATCGTCGGAAACGAACAGGCAGGGTTCAATCTCCTCACTTCTTCGATTGCGGCCTTGCGTTTCTCCCCTTGCAGCAAATCGACATCTTCGAATTCGTAGGGAACCTCACACTCGTCCAGGAATCTTTTGGCGGCGCGGCAGTGACTACATGTGCTCAGGGTATAAATCATTATAGGTTTATTCACAGTTTTCTCCTCTGTTAAGGGGCATGCCGTAGCATCTTGCTGTAAGCCCGTTTTGGAGGGCGCGGGCAATTCCGTTTTACCCGGTCGGCGGAAGCGCCGAGGCGACCCTGGCGGCCAGGTCCAGGCAGGCGTCGAGACCGCTTTCATCCGGTACATACTGGACCCTTACCCCAGGTTCTATAATCTTCAATTTCATGGATTCAAGAGCTTCGGTGATAAGTTTCACAGATTCACCGCTCCATCCGTAGGAGCCGAACGCTGCCGCCACCTTGTTCTTAGGTTTCAGCCCCTTCATATATGTCATAAAATCACTCACTGTCGGGAATATACCGTTGTTCAACGTCGGGGAACCGACAAGCACCGCCCCTGCATCAAGAACTTCGGTTATCACATCACTTCGGTGGAAAGTTCTAAGGTGCATAGGCTTGGCATAAACACCCTCGCTGCACAGAGCGTCCACGATCGCGTTGGCCATCATTTCAGTGCTGTGCCACATGGTATCGTAAACAACAACGGCCTTACGTTCCGGAGACTGCGTGCTCCAATTGACGTATGCGTCAATTATTTTTCCAGGCTCGTTTCTCCATATGATCCCGTGATCCGGGCATATCGTTTTCAGTTGGATCCCGGCCTCGGTGATCCGGTTTACCAGTTTCAAAATAAGCGGGGAGTATGGCATCAGAATATTTGCAAAATACTTTTTTGCATGAGGCATAATGCCTTCTCCGATTTCGTCATCGAAACGCTCGGGGCCCGCATAGTGCTGACCAAAGGCATCACTTGAAAAAAGCAAGGCATCTTCAGGAACATACGAAAACATACTATCCGGCCAGTGCAGCATCCTGGTTTCGAAAAATTTTATGGATTTTTTCCCGATGTTCAATACTTCACCGTCTTTCACCGGCCTGTAGTTCCACTTCTGAGGGAAATGACGCAGAAGATTTTTGTGTCCCATTTGGCTGCAGTATAGAGGCTTGTCTTCTCCTATGCGATGCATAACCCTGGCTAATCCGCCGGTATGATCCATTTCGGTGTGATTGCTTATGACAAGATCTATACGCTTTGGATCAATGACGCTCGAAATGTTTGCAATCAACTCGTCGGAAAACTCTTTTTTTACGGTGTCTATCAGCACCGTCTGTTCATCCACGACCAAAAATGCATTATAAGTAGATCCCTGGTAGGTGGAATAACCGTGAAAATCTCTAATATTCCAGTCCACTGCACCTACCCAGTATATGTTTTTTGCAATCTCAAAGGGTTTCATAGAGCCCCCCTCTCCCCCTTACAGGGCACTGCTGAAAATCAGATTAACAAGTGTAAGCTGAGC
>CAYXDR010000428.1:0-2111 GCA_964463515.1 uncultured Desulfobacteraceae bacterium
AGGAAAATTTCATCCCACAGGTGCACAAAAAGCGCGACAACCGCTGCGCTCACCAATTCCTGCCGCCCGCCGCCCAGGGAAGCATCGAGAGCCGTCTTGATGAACCCGGGGTCAAAATAGCCTTTGTCTTCAACAACGGACTCAGACAGGTAATGATCCGCCAGGGGTTTTACAGAGGAAAGAAACCACCTGCCTGGAGGTTGAAGGGGTTGCTTCCTTCTCCTGCAGACATTGGCAGGCAGAAACCCTTCCATGCTTTTTTTGAGCACCCATTTTTCATCAAGCCCCCTCAGCTTGAGTTTAGCCGGTATTTTGAATGCAAATTCCACAAGTTTGTGATCAAGAAAGCAGGGCCTGACCTCCACCGAATTCGCCATGCTCATCTTGTCTGCCAGCGGCAGGGTCAAATTCAGCAGACGCATTTTTGATTCCATGTAAAGGGCCTGGTCCAGCAAAGAGCGCTGCTGAATTTTTCCGGCATCGAAGAACACCATGGAATCGGGCTCGGAACCGGCAAGTATTTCCCGGTAGTGCCGGGAATACATTGCCGACTTGAACGGGTAGCGCTGGAACCTGTAGGGAAAAGCCTCGTGCAGCAACGGATAACCCTGGAGAAACATGTACTGAATATCCGCATGGACCGGTGTCGGAAGCGCGGGGAAAACCCGCCTGAGAATGTTCCGCCTGAACGTGGTTTCCTGGCGGCCGATGAAACTCATGATCTTAAGCAGTTTGAAGTAATCGTAGCCACCGAAGATTTCATCGGCCCCGTCCCCGGTGAGCACCACCTTGAAACCCATGTCATGGGCCTTTTTGGAAAGCATGAAGAGCGGAAGATGCAAAAGAGTGCTCATGGGGTCTTCGAGATGGTAAATGAGCGGCGTCAAATCATCCTGATCAACACTGCAGTCGAATTCCATGTTTCGGGCGTGAAAAAGCCCGGCGACCTCCCGGGAGAAGGCTGATTCCTCGTAATCCGCCTCCTTGAAAGTTATTGAGAGTGTTGTCACCTTTCCGGGCGCAAGGCGGCTGTAGATGCCGACGATTGAACTCGAATCGATGCCGCCGCTTAAGTATGCACCGACAGGAACATCCGAGACCAGGGAGGCAGAGACGGAATCAAACAGCCGTTCCCTCAACTCCATGGCTATTTCAAGTTCATCCGCGGCTGCAGGGGAAGAATCGAGATCGATATCCCAGTACTCCCGATCGGTGATTTTTCCGTCTCGAACCTCCATATAATGCCCTGGAAGCACCTGGTGAATGCCTTCGAAAAACGTGTAAGGCGCCAAGTTGAACCCGTAGGTGAGCAGGTTGTCCAAGGCGTTCGGCCGCACTTTGCGCGAAACCCCGGGGTGGCACAAAATAGCCTTTATCTCGGATGCAAACAGCAAAGTTCCGTCATTGAGGCTGGTATAATAAAGAGGCTTTATCCCCAGTCGGTCCCGAGCGAGAAAAAGCTTCCTGTTTCGGGCATCCCATATACAAAACGCGAACATGCCCCTGAACATCCGGAGGCATTCAGCGCCCCACTCGCGATAGGCCTTTAGCACAACTTCCGTATCGGTCCCCGTCCGGAAGCGATGCCCCGATGTCTCCAGCCTTGCTGCGATTTTTTTGAAATTATATATTTCGCCGTTATAAGCTATGCAACTGCTGCCGTCATCGGTATATATGGGTTGGCTCCCACCCTTTAAGTCGATTATGCCCAGGCGCCTGATTCCGAGGTGCGTAAGGCTGTCTACATGAAAACCATCCTCATCAGGTCCTCTGTGGACAAGGCTGTTGCACATGGCGCCGATCAACGATGAATCGAACCCAAGGCCCCGTGAATTGTGAATGCCAGCAATACCGCACATGGTTTCAAAAGCCCATGCGGTTGCCCGCAAAGGCATTTTCAGGGGAGAAGTTCTCCCAGTTAATTTCAAATTCCGGCGCATCCGAATCCACGGTGCTGCCCAGCCTGGCATCGAGTTTTTCCATGTACCGGATGCACGTTTTCGATTCAGGAGACTTCTCCAAGGCTTCACCCAGCACTTGCCTCATTTCCTCCCATTTTTCACGAGATGATCCGACCCTGTAGAAGTCATCCTGCAATTCCGGGTCAGCCG
>CAYXDR010000428.1:2121-3003 GCA_964463515.1 uncultured Desulfobacteraceae bacterium
CACCCTTTTTATATGCCTCGTAGGCGTTTTCGGCATTCCCTGCCTTTTCTTCGACCATACCCATAACCTTGCAGGCCTCAGGGGTAAAGCTCCCTCTTCTGTAAAGATCCAGGAGGCCCTGTCTGGCCCGCTTTATGTCTCCTGTTTTCAGAAACAACCTGCAGAAACCCAACACCGGGCGAGGGCTTTTTGCTGCAAGCCTGGCTGCATGTCTAAAAAGCCTCGATGCCTCCACAAAGTCACCGAGTTCGATCAGGCTTTCCCCGAGGCCTATCACGGCCATAAAGCCGCTGAATTCCTCTGGGAGAAGGAATTTGAGGAACGTGTCCCCGCCTATATCCTCGATATTCAGCCCGATCTGGGCCAGTCCGTTTCGGTAGGCCTCAGATGCTTCTGAAAACTGTTTTTTGTATTGAAGAATCTTTCCCAGTCGAATCCAGTTGTCCGCGCCATATCCCTCTTTAATGAGCATGCGGAGCTTTTCTTCTGCTTCGTCATACTTTTTCAGCCCGAAGCAGACCTTGGCGAACACATCAGCCAGATAGTGGTGAGAAGACCCGCCCGCTTCCACCGTATAGCACTTGCGAAGAACTTCATACGCCTGAGCCAGCTCGCCCTTTTTGTAGAGATGCATGGCTTGTGAATAATAAAAATCCCACTCGAAAGTCGGTGGAACCCCTGGTTTGAGCAAAATAGATTCACAAGTGTGCTTTCCGGTATCCGGGAGTGTGACTTTTAAAAACTGCTGTTTTTCCATCAAAAAATTAAAAGTGGTATTCATCTCTGAAGGACAGTTCCATCGAATGGCACTTGTGCCAAGCCCATCGATATAATGCGCCGCATTAATCAGCCTGAGCTTTACCGTTGGATCAACTTCACTTG
>CAYXDR010000429.1:0-2997 GCA_964463515.1 uncultured Desulfobacteraceae bacterium
GGGGATTGTACTTTTTACGATGCCATTTTTACGGCCCCGTAAAACGCTGGTTTATGATTAAGGCAGATTGAAGGATTTCTCAAGTTCCAGCATTCTGTCGACTTCGCTCATTTTATTAAATTCACAGAAATCAACCATATAATCAGCAAAATTGGAGGTTGTGCCGTCTTTTTTCAAATAACGCAGCATCTGGATAATGCATTTTGTCGCACTGTATAATGTTGAGACGGGGTATATTACTAATTTGTAACCCATATTTTCGAGCTGACCAGCAGTAAACAGAGGAGTTTTCCCATTTTCCACCATGTTGGCCATCAATGGAAGTCTTAATTTTTCTGAAACATACCGCATTTCCTCCTCCGAATGTGGAGCCTCGACAAAAATTATGTCGGCACCTGCCTCAGAATAGGCAAATGCCCGCTCAACGGCTTGTTCCAGTCCCTCCACCGCCCGTGAGTCCGTCCTGGCAATGATCATAAAATCTTCAGATTGTCTGGCGTGAACGGCGGCCTTTATTTTCGCGGCCATCTCCTTTTCGGGAATCAGGCGTTTTTCCTGCATATGCCCGCAGCGTTTCGGAAAGACCTGATCCTCCAGTTGAATGGCTGCAACACCCGCTGTTTCATATTCACGAACGGTCCTCATCACATTGAGGGTTCCGCCGTAACCGGTATCACCGTCCGCAATAAGAGGTAGACTTATGGCTGCTGCCATGTTTCTTGCGTGAGAGGCCATTTCAGTCATGCTCATGAGACCGATGTCCGGTTGACCGAGCACGCTGGCCGACGCCCCGTAGCCGGTAAGGTAAACTGCGGGAAAACCCTCAGATTCGACAAGCCTGGCAGACCATGCATCGAAAGCCCCCGGGGCGACGATGATCCCCGGGTCTTCCAGTAATTCACGAAGTTTCTTCACTTGCTGCAAAGTCATTCACCCACGCTTCGCTTGAAACAGTGGTTATCATCCAAACATAGTTTGTGGCAACCATAAAGCAAGAACAGGAAACATGACGAAAAATACCAGACATACCACTTCCAGTAACACAAAAGGAGTGGCCCCCCAAATAATATCCTGCAACGATATCTCTTTCGGTGCTATCCCTTTGATTGTATAGAGATTCAGCCCGACAGGGGGTGTAATTACAGCCATTTCAAGCGTTACACCCATAACGATTCCAAACCACAGCGGATCGTAGCCAAGAGCCATAATCGTCGGAAGAAGCAAAGGAGTGCTGATGGTGATCACCGAAACCGCATCCACGAAACACCCAAGCAGGAAGAGAACGAAAAATATCGCCATCAACGCCATAAAAGGGCTCCAACCTGAATCGGCTATCAACTGCATAATATACTGAGGAAGCTTAAGCAGAGTCAAAACATAGCCAAAAAACATCGCAGCCACAAAGATAAGCAGAATCATCCCGGTTGTCAGAAGCGTCCCGCGGACTATTTCTTGAAACGTGCTCCAAGTCAAGCTTCTATAAACCAACCCGGCCACCAGAAGACTTCCGATGAACCCGATCGCCGCCGCCTGCGTAGGGGTGGCGACTCCCAGATATATGCTTCCCAATACAGCCATAATTAGCAGTAAGCCCGGCCAAACTTTACGAAGGCTTAAAAACCTCAGTTTCCAGGTGACCTCTTCTTGTGTTCTGGGCGCGATACTCGGTTGGATCCAGGCCCGGATGCCGATATATGCACACATCAAAAGAGCGAGGAAAAGCCCCGGTGCGACTCCTCCGATAAAAAGCTTCCCAACCGATACGTCTGCTATTTCTCCATAAATTATGAAGCCGATGCTCGGCGGAATCAACAGGGCCAGCGCCCCTGCGGCTGCGACCGAGCCGGACGCCAATCTTTTGTCGTACCCCCTCTTCAGCATTTCTGGAATGGCAAAGGAACCAATAGTGGCCGCCCCGGCAACACTAACCCCGCACATCGCACCAAAAATTGTACAGGCCGCCACGCTGCCCATGGCCAGTCCGCCCGGCAGTCGGCTCAGCCAGCGACTTCCCAAGGTGTATAAATCTCCGCCCATACCGCTGAAAAAAATGACCTGTCCCATAAGTATGAACAATGGAACCGCTACCAATACAAAACTGCTCAACTTATCGTACATTACGGTCGGAATTGCCTGCAGCCCTGCCGGCCCCCTGAAAAGAAGTATACCGATTGTACCCGCTAAACCGAGCGCGGCGAAAATCGGCGTCCCGATGATCAGAAAAAACAGGAACGCTGCTATTACGATGATGGCGATAATATTGGTCTCCAGCATTTTTCGATCATCCCCCTTTTCCATAGCCAGGACACAATGCAAAAGCAACTCGGCTGGTTTCCATGCGGAAACCTCGCCTTGGACAGCCGGGATTTCCGGATCAGCAGTATTGCATCGTTTTTCAGGCCTGTAACTTCTGTTCTCTGATCAAACACAGCAAAAAGGAAAAAAGAAAACCCGTTTTAACCTTGTTAAAAAAAGATTATACCGACCTTTTCTATTATTCCGATTCCGGCGGTTGTCTAATTCCCGAAGCTATTTTTATAGTTTCCACAATATATTGTAACGTTAAAAGCAATGAACCTAAAGAAATAATTAAATAAGGAATCCATAATGGCAAATTAACCAAGGAAGCAGAGCGAAAACCTTTTTGGTAATTAAAAAACGTTACGCCTGTTGCTTTCCACGTAAGGATAACACAGAAAATCACTGTTAATCCATATGCAATTACCTTAAATATTTGCTGAATTCTAAAAGGTAATAACTGCACAAATACATCTACTATAACATGCCTGTCTTCTCTGGCTACGAAAGCCACAGAAGCAAAACAAAGCAATACAAGAAGATAACTACTAATTTCAACCGAGAATACATCGCTTGACTTAAAAACATAAGTTAGAACAACGCCCCAAGTTACCACAACAGCCTGCACGCATATCACTATTGCAGCAAACCGTTCACCGAGCCAGCTCGTCTTGTCTACCCATCGCTGAAAGCGACCCA
>CAYXDR010000430.1:0-2505 GCA_964463515.1 uncultured Desulfobacteraceae bacterium
CCGGCACAGGACTGTGCAATCCTTGATATTTTCCAAAATTCCCTTCGAAGGAGCCGAGAGCCGGTTCATCAACCTTCCGAAACTTACCTCTCTTTCTCTGCTCTTTTTCAGCAGGCGCATCTTTTGCTCGTTCGCCGGCCCGCCTCCAGCCCCCAGGTCCTTTGCCATCGAAAGCCCTGCAATAGATCCCTCGATGAAAGATTTACGAGCGCCTGCCACCCCCGTGATTTCACCTGCGGCATATATGCCCGGAAGCGATGTCCGCATGCATTCATCCACTTCCACGACCCAACTGCGTGCGTCCGGGTCGAAGGAAAGCCTGCAGCCCGCAACCTGGGCGAGCTCCACGTTAGGAGCGAATCCGTGCCCCACGGCCAGGCACCCGGTACGGACGACCTTTTCTGAACCTGGGACGGGACCGCCTGCTCGATCGAGGGAGCAATATACTACCTCCTCGAGAATACCGTCTCCGCCGGCTTCAATTACTGCCGAACCCGGGTGAAGCCTCACCCCGGCTGCAACCGTGAGGAAAAGATTTTTACACGCCTCCACAAGCTTGGACGGATAAGCCGCAAGCCGGAAAAAAACCTTTCCGGCAGCTAAAAGAGGCGTTTGATCGATCAACCCCTGTATTCGCCCGCCCGCAGAGGAAATCTCCGCTGCAACAGCCAATGGAAGCGGTCCGCAGCCCGCAGCGACCATGCATCCAGCCGGCGGACTCCCGGAGGTTTTAAGGAGAATCTGTGCCGCACCGGTGGAAACCACGCCCGGAAGTGTCCATCCATTAAAGGGGATAAAACGCTCCCTGGCGCCGGTGGCGAATAAAACCGCATCTGCCCGCATTTCCAGCAGCCGCCCGTCAGAAGTCTCGACCCATAGTCTTCCTTCGTCATCTGCTCCAACCACCTGTGCACCCGAAATCATCCGCGTATCAGATGAGGCTATCCTGTCTATCATCGAAATCCCCAAGGCGAAAAGCGAACCGCGGCTCTTTCCCGGCATGCGAATCCGCACCGAAGCAGGCCTTTTCAGGTACTGTCCTCCGGCCTGGACGCCTTCATCGATCATCGTCACTTCGCAGCCGCGGGCCAAGACAGCCGCCGCAGCCAGCCCGCAAAGGCCTGCTCCGACTATTAGCACCCTCGGTCTACCGTTCATCTGTTGTTATCTCCATGCCCTCCCGCACCTGCGTCATACAGGACCGCTGCCGGGCTTTGCCATCTATAGTTACCAGGCATTCGTAGCACACCCCCATGCCGCAGAAAAAACCACGGGCATCGCCCCTTTTGCTTTTCCTGAATGTTTTGAAGCCGGCAGCTGAAAGCGCGGATTGAACCGTTTCGCCACAAACCGCCTGAATCCGCCTGCCGTTAACCACGATGCTTACGACAGATGGACTTTCAACACACTGCACAGTCAACCTATCAGGATTTTTCACGGCACCCGGCCCTCTCCTCGAAGCGTTCACAGCGAAAATCATTGAGCGGCACGTGAGACTGCCCTTCCAAGATCAATTCCGATATCAATTTGCCTGTGACCGCCGACAGGGTGATACCGTCTCCCTCGTGCCCTGCTGCCAATACCAGGCCGGGCAAAGCGTCTACCGTGCCTAGGATGGGAAGGCCGTCCGGAGTATAGGGCCTCAACCCTGCAAAACTGCGAATTAGCGTACAGCCACGAAGCCGAGGAATTATAGAGACAGCCCGGCTCACAATTCCCTTCAAACCCGAAAACGTCGTCCTGCGGTCGAAGCCCACGAACTCCCTTGTGGAACCCAGCAGAAAATTACCCGATTTCGTCTGTTCCATTGAAACACCCCCCGCCTCACCTGCCTGCGCACAACGGGGGTTAAACTTAGCAGCGATATATCCGGCGGATATCAGGCAGCGGTCTAGAACCGGCGGGACCGAGGCGGTCACGAGCAGCTGCCCTCTCCTGGGGACAATCGGAACATTCAGCGCTTCCAAACCACCTACCTCGGCCGCGAAAACCCCCGCGGCATTCACTACGTTTTCGCTTGCATAAAAATGCTTGTCGGTAACGACACCGGTCACGTTCCCACGGGAAAGCCTGATTTCACGAACAGCTTCTCCCTGAATTATCTCCGCCCCCATCTGCAAAGCACCCTTTGCAAAGGCCCTGGTCAAAGCGATGGGATTTATCTGTCCTTCGGAGGGGCAAAAAGTCGCCCCGAAAATTTTCGGAGACAGGGACGGTTCAAGCCCCCTGGCCTCTTTCGTGTCCAACACAGTGATATCGATGCCTTCAAGGCGCCTGTCGGCGACAAACCGGGACATGGCCTGGAACTCTTCTTCAGTTTCGATTACCACAAGGCCGCCGGCCCTGTGAAATTCCACGTCTGCGGGAAGCTCTCCCGCCAGTCTCTCCAGCATTTGGATGCTCTCAAGAGCAAGCAGTGTGTGAATGCCCGGCTTCTTCGACTGCAGCAGCACAAGCCCGTCGCATGCGCCGGAGCTGCCGGCACCGATCCCCTCCCGCTCGATC
>CAYXDR010000430.1:2515-2985 GCA_964463515.1 uncultured Desulfobacteraceae bacterium
GCCCCACCACTTGTCGATCGGTCGATCCGTCAGGGCGTGACGCTGCCGGAGGGTCTCCAGCATCTCCGCGACGACGCCGCTGTGGGGGCCGCCGCACGGCATCGAGACGTACTGGTCCACGGCCGCTCCGCCCGGCAGGGCATCCTCCTCGATCAGCAGCACCTGCGCCCGCTTCTCAGACAGGTGATAGCAGATCGAGGTACCAATGACACCTCCCCCGATAATAATGACATCCGGATTGCAGTCAGGCATTCAAAAATCCCGTCACCACGCCGTGGCGCGGTTCACCCGGCGTGTGAAAATTATTATAGTATCCCCGAGGCTTCGGGGTGAAATCAATATCGAGTTCAAAGGACCGGCTGCAGCCTAAACCCGATCGTGGCAACCGTTTGGCCCGTGCCCATCCTGAAACGGCTTCCTTGATCTTACCCTTCCGGCCAGCAGGGAGCGTCAGCCTTTCAAATCAAAAA
>CAYXDR010000431.1:0-2980 GCA_964463515.1 uncultured Desulfobacteraceae bacterium
GAGGATCATCTCAGGCGCAGTGAGGGGGTCTACGAACTGAAGCCTCATGCTGAGCGCATCGTTGTTTATCATCAGGTAGACAGGAGGCAGCAGAGACAGGGAGGCCAGGATCCAGTCATAAACAGGTACCTTGCTCGAATAGGAGCGTTTCCCTGCCGGAAAAATTATAAAGGCCATAGGTAAAAGGAAGAGTAGATGAACTCCCCGCTGCATTCTCGGTTGCATGACACCGAAGGCCGCAGTGTAAAGCGCAAACACCGAGACCACCGTGAGCCATAACCCGGCCGCTGTTTTTTTCCAGCCGGACAGTCTGTTCAATGGGCCCTCTCTACTTTGCGTGTCGATATATCCATTGGTTGACTAGTGCCCGTCCGGAAATACGCGATGGGCACTGGCGAAAGGCTTCCCCCTGGTCGGCGCGGAAACACCGGCCGGTCGACCAGGGGGACCTGGAACGACAATGGGCGGAATTATTTCATGTAGCCGGCCTCCCGGTAAAACTTCTCCGCACCCGGATGGAGTGGAAGTGCCACATCGGCCCATCCTTTTTCCGGGATAAATGTCTTGTTTGCATTGTTGATTTCGTGTAGCTCTTCGACATTCTCACACAAAATTTTGGTTATGGTATAAGCGACCACCTCTGAGACGTGTTTTCCCACTATGAGTTCGCCTGTGCTGACGACGGTCGGAGTGTCCTTTTTTTGTCCCTTGTAGGTGCCGCTGGGGATGATATGCTTACCGGAGGCTCTAGACAGGGTCCCTAGATCATCAGCCATTTTATCGATACATTCGCCGGAGACTTTAAGAAGCGTGCTCGAACGGCTTACAAACATTTCGGTGACTGCCGCGGCGGGTAATGCAAGGTGCGTAAAGACGAAATCGACATGCCTGTCTTTGTAAAGGCTGATCATGTCGGCATAAACAGCCTGAAACACCTTGCCTCCGGCTTCTTCAATGGCATCGGATGAAATCCCGTAAAAGCCGAGAATCGTTTCTATCAAAGGCAGGTCAGAGGTGCCTTTCATCGGCATGGCCACTTTGATTGCCTGGCCTGCTTTCACTTTCTCTGCAAGTTCGGCTACCGTCGCAATGCCAGCGTCCCGGGCGGCGACAAAGTGAATATAATAGGTTCCGAAAATTCCGCCCAATGCCATGACATCCGGGTTGGATTTCTTGAAAAGAGGCGCGATGCCTTTATATGCCATCTTATCAACAAATGTGATCCCCCAGCCCAGGTCGTCCTTTCCCCCTGAGACCCTCACCGGATTGACGACTCCGCCGCCTGGAACAACCTTGATTATGATTTTAGGTTCCTTTTCCGTTATCATGCGGGCTATCCCGCCGGCCTGAACATACCAGCCTCCACCGACTCCGCCGGCCACCCAGCTGAGGGTGGTGGGCTGCAAAGTGTCTGCGGCTGAAACAGCGGCCGGTCCGGGAACAACCACCAACGCAAAAACCGTTGCAAGGGCAGCGACAAAAGCAATTCTTCCTGCATTCCTCATCATTTCTATCCCTCCTTTTCTTTTTGAGGATATTTCAGCCTCACCGGTTGTAAAAAAGTTGGTTGTTTTTGTTTTCATTAAAATCATTCAGGCTCGCGGTAAAGCCCCAGTATTCCCGAACGGGCGAGTTTTTCAATGCCCATTGGTTCAAGAAGTCGAATCAGGCTGTCGATCTTTTCCTGTGAACCGGTAATCTCGATGATATAGTGGGTGATTCCTGTATCCACAATCTTTCCGCCGAAGCTTTTGACTGCACCGAATATTTCGGCCCTGTCACCAGGCAGGGCTTTGACACATATGAGCGCCATCTCGCGCTGAACTGCTTTTTCGCCGGTCATATCCCGGACTTTGATAACATTCACCAGTCGCCTCAGATTTTTGAAAATCTGCTCGACCTGTTCAGGGGTGGAATTGGTGGTTATGGTAATCCGCGACATTTCGGGGTTCGCAGTGGGAGCCCCGCATATCGTTTCGATGTTGTATCCTCTTCCCGCAAACATCCCCGCCACCCGGGCGGTCACTCCAGGCTCGTTTTCCACGAGCATCGTAATGGTGTATTTCTGTAACTCATCAACCATTAAAGCTATGTCCCCCAACCGCTTCGGTTTACGCCTCCGGCGGGGGCACGTTTCCCATCCCCGCTCGGAATCTTTTTCAGCGGATATCATATTTTCCATCCGGATGCCATTAAAATAGCGGGACAGAGGATAAAATGATGTTTGTTGCCTGAAACCGAAGGTATGAGGAGTTGCCGAAAATGGCCTTGGGCCGAAATCGGTAAAAATTGAGGGAAAGGGCTTGAGGCTGAAATCGGCGGATTGTTTCATGGCTTCATCAACATTGACATCCATCAAAGCGTGTTTTAAGGAATAAAGGAATAAAAGATGTTATATGAAAATCAAGGAGGAGCCTCGATGACAGGCGGAATCATGATGATCGGCAAATTTGCAGTATTGCTGTTGGTGTTCCTTTTCGCCTCGCCCCAGGCGGTATATTCCGGGGAAGCCGCGGTTATGAACCTTGAAGCCTGTATCGAGGAAGCCCTGGATAACAACTGGGGGCTCAAATCGAGATCAGAGGCTGTCAAGCAGGCGGAGCATGTTGAAAAACAGGCGAAGGCCGATTTTTACCCTAAAGTGGAGACCAACTATGGATACAATCGACGCAGCGATTCGCAGAGCTTAAACCTGGGCCGCACAACCGTGCCGATGGGACTGAAAGACAACTACAGCTGGGACATAACAGTGAGCCAGCCCTTGTTCACCGGGTACTCCCTTACCGCGGCCCACGAAATTTCCAGGCTGGGCCTGGACAGCAGTGAACTGGAATATGAAATCGGGAAACTGGATGTCGTATTGAAGGTAAAGGAAGCATATTTCAGTGTTCTTGAAGCCGACAAGGGAGTCGAGGTAGCGCGGAGCGCTGTGGAGTCCCTGGAAAGCAATGTCAAGGTCGCGCGCGATTTTTACAAGGTG
>CAYXDR010000432.1:0-2978 GCA_964463515.1 uncultured Desulfobacteraceae bacterium
CGGGTTTCCCGCAGGGCTTCCGCGCCCGACTTTTTTTCGGCTTCCACAGGCATGCCTTTCTCCTTCCTTCTATCGGCGTTGAGATCCTTGGTTTTTGAACGCTTATTTTGCGTCGGGGGAAAACCGGTCTCTCGGCCTGAGGGTTCATTATTATGAACTGTATTTTCTGGCTATAATAGCAATATGCGAGATAATGTCAACGGTATTTTAAGGGGTTATGCTTAATATGATATAAGGACATCTTGACTTTGGGAAGGAACTGTCGTAATTTATGGCATATCGTTCGCTATGGAGAACAGAATGAAAACATATCAGGCGCCGGTTGTCACAAAGGCTTTCAGGTTGCTCTCTGCTATTTCAAGAAGGCAGGAGGGAGCCGGAATCAGCGAGATCGCCCGCATTCTCAATATGAGCAAGGGAACGGTTTACGGCATCGCCGCCGCCCTTGAAGAGGCCGGGGCGCTCGTCAGAGATCCGGCCTCCAAACGCTATTCGCTTGGGTTCTCTCTGGTGGAGCTGGGCCGAAGGGCGCGAAAGGGCTTCGATCTTAATGCAGCGGCAAGGCCGCATATGAGAAGGTTAATGCAAAGGTTTAATGCATCGGTGTTCCTGGGGGTGCTGAATGGGAACCATGTAACGATAATAGATGTCGTGGAATCCGAACATGAGTTGAAAATCACTTCACCCGCCGGATCCACGGTGTCCCTGCTTGCAGGGGCCGTCGGCAAGGTGTTCCTGGCGGCGATGGATGATCACAGGGTAGATGAAATTCTTGCCGGGGATCGCCTTTCCGCGTATACCGTACACTCCATCGTGGATCCAGCCGAGTACCGAAAGGCGGTTGAAACGGCCAGGATTACCGGTTATGCCCTGGATGACGAGGAGTACATTCTGGGGGTTCGGGCCGCTGCCGCCTTGATAGATGCACCTTTGCCCGTGCCTTCCGCCATATGGGTGGTGGGGTTCAAGACGGAATTCGCCGACTCCACGCTGGAACTCCTTGGAACGGCTGCCAGGGCCGCCGCTGTTGCGATCACGGAGGACTTGAAGGCGAGGCACGGGTAACCCGGTCCATGAGTGGATGTATTAGGGGGCTTGACGAATGAATCTTGCCTTTCCCCCCGGGGTCGGTATCGGGATCGGTATCGTAGTTTGATCCCTCAGGCTTCCATGGGTCTGCCGGAACCGAATGACACATGCCTTTCGATAATTTCCAGAAGCTCGTGTTTCAGCCTGTTTGCCCTGGCCAGGGTGTTAAGGTAGTCAGACTTGAGTGCGGCGGCTTTTTCAGCGGCCCTTTCGCATTCATCGTGAAGCGCCGTGGCCCCCCTTTCGATGCCTCTTTCATATTCCTCCAGCAACGGGGCAAAGACGTTTCTGACCGCTTTAATGTATTCCTTTTTAAGAGCGCCCAGGTTTTCCAGCGCCCGTTCATAGTCAGCTCTCAGGCTGCGGGCGCCTTTCTGTTCTGCCACGCGGTACTGGTCTTGCAATTCCTGCAGCAATTCTTTGACTGCGACGATTCTGTCCACCCGGAAAGCATTGCTGCCTGCGAAAACGAACCCTCGGTCCAGGAATCCTCTCCTGGCATTGTCAAGTGCCAGAGAGATGCAGTAGGGGGCGGTTTTAGTGTCACAGCTTCTCAGGCATTTCCATGAGCACTTTATGGGTTTTTTCCCCCCGGAAGAAACCTCGGCGAGAAAACGGCTCTTGATGGCCCTTCCGGGCATACCCACCGGGCTTTTGATAATTTGGATGTCACCTTTACCGCAGGCCACGTAGGCTTTTTTGAACCGGATGTCGGCGTCGCATTCATGGGTTGCTACGAACCTGGTTCCCATCTGAACACCGCTTGCACCCAATTGGAAAAGCTTATGAATATCATCCCCGGTATAGACTCCGCCGGCCCCGATTACGGGAATCGACCGGCCGAATAAGGCACCAAAGGGTTTAACCGCCGCCACCACATCAGGGAGAATGGCTTCCAGCGCGAAGGCCGGGTTGTTGATCTGGTTTTCCTTGAAACCCAGGTGTCCCCCGGCTTTGGGCCCCTCCACCACAACACCGTCCGGGATATCGACGTATTTTTTCTCCCAGGTCTTGAAAATCAGGCCGGCCGCCCTGGCCGAACTCACTATCGGAACCACTTTGACCCCGGCTGCGCGCAGTTCGGCAACGGGAATCCCCTTGATCGGAAGGCCGGCACCCAGAAATACGATGTCGATTTTTTCATCAATGGCGACCTGGAGAAGCTGGTGGAAATCATTGACGGCCACCATGATGTTGACTCCGAGGATCCCGGATGTTTTCGTTCTTGCCTTGCGGATTTCTTTCCTAAGAGCAATGCTGTTGCCGTCTTTGTGACAGGCGGAGTAACCGGCGTCGAGCATTCCTATCCCATTGGCGGCGATGACACCGACTCCCCCTGCCTCGGCCACCGCTGATGCGAGGCCGGAAAGGGAAACTCCGACGCCCATGCCTCCCTGGATGATTGGGAGCCTTGCGGAGCAATCCCCGATTTTCAGTCCGGGCACTGCATCCCACAGGATTTTCGATAAATCGAACCTGGGCCATTCGAAGCCGGCAGAATCGAGGGTGAAGGATTTGAATCTGGATATAAAATCAGGCTCCATTAAACCCGTCTCCTTTTAAATTTAAGTCTTTGATTTAATCGCTATAGTTGCGCCCGGAGACAGGCAATGGATTCAAAGGATTCAAAGGCGAGACCCGAGTGCGTAAATTTAATGCACTATAAACATTGGAGCTTTTGAAGTCAAAACAAAGCGTGGATTTATCAAATGAAAGAACGGAATTTTCTCAAAAAGATTTTTTAGCAGGCGGCCCCCCAAGTTGTTTTCCTTGGTTGCCGTCGTGGTGATGGATTCCTTTATGGAGATTAAGGCTTTTTCCATCAACCATTCCCGCCTGGAAAGCGAGGCGGTCGATTTTAGTTCCCGTGTGCCTGGAGCTGTAAAGCC
>CAYXDR010000433.1:0-2963 GCA_964463515.1 uncultured Desulfobacteraceae bacterium
AGGGCCCGCATTGCGGCCTTTACCGCCGGAGAACGGCATTGGTCCAAACGCCTCCTGGTGTGTTTCGCAGGGGCCGTCATAGGGGTCGGGCTCGTATTTTCAGCTTCCCGAGGGGGAATTCTCTCCTGGGCGGTATCCATGCTCCTGATGGGAATACTTCTTTCTGCAAGGAAGGGGCACCGCCGAAACGGTGTGGTCTTGATCGGCATATTCGCATTGGTTTTACTTTATGCTCTGAAAATAGGAGTAGAATACCCCATCGAACGCTTCAAAAAATTCGACATAACCATGGACAGCCGCTACCGCTACGCAGCAAAAACCATGGAAATTTTCGAGGATTTCATGATCACCGGCGCGGGAGCAGGCAGTTTCCAGTATGTCTATCCCGCATATCAGTCTCAACACGATGCCAAAAGGTATTTTGTCTATGCCCACAACGACTGGGCACAGTTCCTGGCCGAGGCTGGTGTTTTGGGGATGTCCCTGCTTCTCTGCGGTGCAGCGTACTATCTTTTCCGAACCTTCAGAATGTGGAAAAGGCGACGGGATCCATACGCGGTTTCACTGGGAATGCTTCCGCCTGCGGTGTTTGCGGCCATGGCGGTTCATTCCTATTCGGATTTCAACCTGCACATCCCTGCGAACGTGCTCATGCTGTTGGCTGTGACAGCCGCGGGCCATGCGGCACTTCACCTGGATCAGCGCCACAGGCGTCCCCGCATGCTCTACCGTTATTTCCGGGTGCGGGTATTTAGCCTAAAAGGGGTTTTTGTGCTTGCGGGCATCTGCGCTTTGATCCTGTGGACCGGCGTATCTTCAATCAGGCATTTCATGGCCGAAGCACATTGTAACACCGTTCACAACGCCACCCTTCACCGCGATCCCCGCCCTCCTTTTGAAGACATACAAAAAGCTGTCCACTGGGACCCGGGAAACGCCGAATACCGGTTTAAACTTTCCCAGGCGCTCGTTCGTGAAAGACAGGAGTTGGGGCCGGTGACCGGGACGGAATGGACCGCACTGACATTTAGGATCCTGGATGCACTCGAAGAGGCGATCCGCCTCAATCCATTCGATGCCCAGTATCACATGAGGCTCGGCTGGGAGTATTTTCACCTGTTCAAGGCGCCCGACTATAACACCCGCTGGCTTCCCGCCGCGGATATTTCCATGCAGCGCGCAGCCTCCACTGCCGGTGTGAAAACACCATATCTTCACCAACAAATGGGAAACTACTGGTCGGTCAGGTATTCCATGGTTCCGCCTGGAAGTGAGGAATACCGCCTTTTCTGGAATCGCGCACAAGGCCATTACGCTCTGGCGCTTGACATCGAAAGGGGCCGCTCCCGAAATAGAATGGAAAAACAAATCGCGGAATTCATCCGCAATCTACGTGTCCATTCAGGCCCCCCTTCACCCTCACAGATCGAATAATGTGGAAAGATTGACATCGTAAAAAGTCAAAATAACGATGTCCCTCGGGGTCGGGGTCGCTATCGGGATCGGTTTCGGACGTTGATCGGCAGCCTTTTCGAACCCGATACCGATTCCGACCCAGACGCCTATAATCCGGGCATGGCACTTTTTGCGAGTCCATCAGCCTTAATGAAACCGTAAAAAGTCCCCAAGCCGTCATTCCGGCGTAGGCCGGAATCCATAAGCCCTTGGAATCACTGGACCCCGGCCTGCGTCGGGGTGACGATAAAAGGGATATTTTGAGTTTTTACGACCTCATCAGCCTTAACCTCGATGGGAAATGTAATTGGTTGACCAGGGCATGCTTTAAGGAATGGAAAAGAATCCTCTTCAATAAAAAAACCGGGGAAGAGAGCCCGTCCACTCCCTTCCCCGGTTTAAAGGCGTTCTCTCAGCTGGGACTGACCGTAGTTTCTTCCGAAGTTGTTGGCTCCTCGCTCGTAGTCGGCTCCACGCTGGTCGTAGTCTCCTC
This sequence comes from uncultured Desulfobacteraceae bacterium, assembly GCA_964463515.1. Classification (GTDB taxonomy): domain Bacteria; phylum Desulfobacterota; class DSM-4660; order Desulfatiglandales; family Desulfatiglandaceae; genus CAYXDR01. Next base: position 1,949 of record CAYXDR010000433.1, read on the forward strand.
GCTTGTGGTTGTTTCCTCGCTAGTTGTTGTTTCTACCGTCGTGGTCGTAGTTGGCTCAGCAGTAGTAGTCGGCTCCACGCTGGTCGTAGTCTCCTCGCTCGTGGTTGTTTCCACCGTCGTTGTCGTCTCCACCGTCGTTGTCGTCTCTATGGTGGTGGTTTCCGGTGTCTCTTCCACTGTGGTTGGCTGCTCTTCTGGCTCCGTAGGGACAACCGCATCGGAAGACTCCTTGGCCTTCTCAGAAGACTCCTTGGCCTTCTCGGCAGCTTCCTGCGCCGCGGTTAGATCGCCCTCGTCTGCAGCGCTCTTCGCTTCTTCGGCAGCCTCGGCAGCCTCATTGGCAGCCTCTTCGGCTTCATTAGCCTTCTCCTCGGCCTCTCTTGCAGCCTCCTCGGCTTCCTCTGCCGCTTCCTCATCTTCGGTTTCTTTGGCCTCTTCTGCTTTCCTCTTGGCCTCTTCCGCCTTTTCCCTCGCCTCTTCCTTGGCGGCCTCTGCTTCCGCAGCAGCAAGGCTTGCCTCGGCAGCAGCCTCGGCCAGTTCCGCCTCACCCTTCACTGTTTCATCCGGGTTTTTCTTCATTTCCTTTGCAGCTTCCAACGCAACCTTAACCGCCTCGGCCTTAGCCTTGGCTACGTCAGCCGGTCTCTGGGAGGCTTCGGCCTCCTGAGTAACGTTATAGGCACTCTCCATAGCATTGTAGACAGCGTTCTTTGTGGCGGCGTCGATCCCCGGATCATCAAAGAAGCCTCTCAGCATATTGCCTACGACGTCTGCTTCCCCGGTGTACATGTTCAAAAGAGAATCCACATTATTATAGCCCAAATCGGCGTCCGATCCCTGGAGGGCAGCCACCGCAGTAGGAGTCTGCAGGTAATTTTTTCTGTCGCTCTCCCCGCTTTTGAACCAGAGCTTACCCACAAAGCATGAAACCCTCCGAACAGGTTTCTCGGTTTTGAAAACCCAGAACCCGCTTTTCTCGTTCCGCTCTGCAACCGAAGCAGTGGTATAGGGCCTT
>CAYXDR010000434.1:0-2936 GCA_964463515.1 uncultured Desulfobacteraceae bacterium
CACTTCCATCCCAATGGCTCGTCCTTCGGGATTGCCCATTATCGGCACTTCGTCGGTCGGCTGGCCGGCCTCCTTGCATTTCCAAACTTCGTTCGCAATGTTGTTAATCAGGGGAGACTGAAGTTTATCGTCCTCCTGGGTCAGTGCAGCCATTCTGATACGTTCCATAACCGAATAGCTGTACTCAAGGCCATAACCTAGTCCACCGCTTGTCGGATCAATGATAATTTTGTTCTGAGCCACCCCTAGATTACCCAGCAACACGTTGAGCTGTTTCGCGAGGTTTACATCGATGGGAGACGAGGCGACGATACAGTGCCCGTATCCAAGTGAACTGGCTCCCACTCCTTTATGGTTGGCTTCCTCGACCGGGCTCAAACCCACGTTAAAGCCTTCGCAAATCTCTGAAATCTTCTTTAGAACTTCCTCATCTTTCTGGTTGTTGGCCGTTCCCCAGACGACAAGGGGCACATTTATCGAGTCCAATACTTTTTTTGCGACCTCGGCAGCTTCCTCCGGCTTCCGATCCATTGCATTCGGATCGGTGCTTTTCAGCTGCAAAACAATCAGATCGGCTCCGTATTCCTCGACGCATTTCTTGGCCCATGCTTCAGGTGAAGAAATTACGTCCTTGAATGGTTCAACCACGGCTGCAGGCCATTCTGCTGAAGGATCATAATCCCATATCTCCATGGCTATTCTCGGCGGATTGGGCATCGTCCCTTCAAACAGATGGAACGGATAGCTGTCCACGCCTCCAATGGTCAACGATGCTTCGCCCGTACCGAGGATTGTCTCCCCGATACGTCCCGAATAGGGCTGTTTAGGAATTTCAAAGGCCAATTTCGTTACCTCCTTGTTGTATTGTTTCAGTCCGCGGTCGGCAGGATCACAGACCTATACCATTAAGCATGCCGCCTGTTACAGATAGCGGCTTCCTTTGCAAGCCAGGATAACGGTTGTTTTTGACAAATTTTCTTAAACCGTTCCGTATCCCAGACCATCGCCTATTTAAAAACACGGACAAAACCCACTCCCCTCCACCCTTTGCAGGCAGGTATGGCTTTCTATAAGGACTTCCACCTTCTATCGCCGCAGCGGCAAAAAGAATACCGTCCAGGAAACGCCCGTAAACGATCTTCCGATCGGTCCACTACCATGATTTGGATTCGATGTGTTCGTAAACAATTGCTTTCGTGCGGCTCAGGCGCCTTGTTTTACCCGATCCCAAAAGGACCGGCGGGGGTATGGGGCATAATGTGGCACTTAGTACATACACTGATCTTTAGATCTTAACCAAACAGGTTTACATTCCTCTCATTTCAAATTTGGAAACTTCACATAGTGCCATCCGGTGTTTCCGGATGGGCACAACCTAAGAAAAAATCCCAGGTGTGCACAGGGAATATCGCAATTACACTAAGGATTTTCCCCAGAACCATAGATTAGCTCCTTTTCCTTGTCAAGTAGAATTCGCACTAACTGAGGAAAATCCATCTTTCCAGTTTTTTGTTACCTATTTTGTGGTTTTAAATTCTAATTCTACAACATATTGATATTCTTTTTCTGCTCAATGAATTCAAAATTCGACAGTGTCCGATAACGGATTGATGACGGGTTCATAATAAAACAACCATCTCTAGTCGGTCAGCCTTATTTAAACAGTATCCTGTCGAAAACCTTATAGACTGCCGCCGCTGCGCGACTTTCCGTTCCAAGAAACGATGTCGGGGTTCCGCTTAGGTCACAATCCACCACTGCTTGATCTTCAGGGATAAACCCTTCTACGGGCAGGCCGAATCCTTCCGCGGCTTGTTTCACTGCATCCAGAAGCTTTTCACGCACCTGATTTATGATAACTGCAGTCGATCCAATTGCCAAATTCAGTTCCTTCGTAAGCTCTATTATCCTGGATGCCGCCTGAAGACCTCTTCTTGTCGGATCGGAAACCACCAAAAGTAGATCCACGTTATTAGTTGTAAGTCGGCTAAGATGTTCCATTCCGGCTTCATTGTCCGTAACCATATAAGGATAATTATCTATCAGTTTTTCCAGATACATCGTTAGTAAGGAATTGGCGGCGCAGTAACAGCCCGACCCCTCGGGCCTTCCCATAACCACGAGATCGAAACCTTCGGACTCGATGACAGCTTCCTGGAGTTTCATCTCCATGAAAACATCTTTAGTCATACCGGTGGAAATGCCTTTCTTCATTTCTTCCCTTGCTTCACCCAGGGTAGCTTCAACTTCAACGCCCAAAACCTCGTTGAAATTGGCGTTGGCGTCGGCATCCACAGCTAGAACTGGTACTTTTCCTTTCTCTAGCAAGTACCTGACAAGAAAGCCGGCTATAGTAGTTTTACCTGTTCCTCCTTTGCCGGCAAGAGCAATCGAGTAGGGCATACATACCTCCACGAACAACAAGTTTTAGGTTGATATTTCTGGAAATTTCCTCTAAAATCAAAAATCTCCGCAGCTATCAATCAAGCCTTAACATACTGCGGTTCAAAGATTATGAATCAGTGCATTCCAACGATCGAACTAGGTGCAAGTGCGTGTCCATATTCCATACCTCACCTTCGTTGCAAACATATCCTTGTTGCAGCAAAAATTCCCCTGGTCAAGAGAAAATATTCATCCGCGATCGCGCTTTCAGGTCTGGATTTGAAATATCGTCAAATAATTTTTCAATACTGTTCAAAAGAGCCAAGGGGGGATCGAAAAGAAGTGCCTTTGAAAGAATTGCCTAGAAACGGAATGTTTTTTTTGGAAAATTAGATAAGTAAAAACAACATGTTAACTACTTTCTAGACATTTCAACATTCATTATGATTATTAGTATTTTGTATGTATAAAAACACAACAAATACTCCTAATTCTATTCGGAGGTAAAAATGGAAATCGAAGTTAACAGGGAAAAATTATTAAAAATAATG
>CAYXDR010000435.1:0-2936 GCA_964463515.1 uncultured Desulfobacteraceae bacterium
CGAACTCACGGTTGAAGTAAAAAAGATCTTGAAATCACTCAAGATATCCCCGCCAAAACTCGTTCAGGGCATCCAAAAACACAACCAAAACCTGTAGACACACGCCGATTTTTTAAATACTCTATAACTATACGATTATTATATCCTTTTCCGAATTTGTCGATTTACGAATCCGAAATGGGAGACTGAGTGCCTCTCTGCCGGGCGAGTATTCTTTTTCATCGCTCCAAGGTCCCTTACGAACGCACGGAAAACTGCTCCACTTCAGCAAAAAAATCACCCCGCACACGCCTACCGAAAGGACACGGAAAACTGCAGAAACCAAACCACCAGCCGTCAGTCTGCATCATATCGCTGCCGCCAGCCCCGCGCCATATGGGTTTGCTGGCCGCTTACTTTATGGCTTCGTTTCGGTTTCAAAATGACAGGCAACCCAGTGGCCCGGGAACCTCTCAATAAGTTTTGGTTTTTCTATGCGACAAATCGATTCAGCGTGCATGCAGCGGGTATGAAAGTAACACCCTTCGGGTCTATTTATGGGGTTTGGAATATCTCCTTCCAAGCGAATTCGCTTTGACTTCTCTTTTGATGAATCTCGAGTGAGAACAGCAGATAGCAGTGCTCGAGTATATGGGTGAAGCGGATTATTGAATAACCTGCGTCGGTTTGTTTTTTCGACTATGTTGCCCAGGTACATCACTGCAATTTCATCGCATATGTGTTGAACTACAGCAAGATCATGGGATATAAAAAGGTATGTCAGGTTAAGTTCTTCCTGCAATTTGGAAAGCAAGTTAAGAATCTGGGCTTGAATAGCTACATCTAGCGCCGAAACGGGTTCGTCGCATACAATAAAATCTGGCTTCATTGCTAGGGCTCGGGCAATGGTTAAGTCAGCATTACGCCGTGAGGCTGCAGCTCTGGTGTTGGCCCATAACCATCCCAACGGTAATGTGAAACCCAGCGAACAGGATAGGCTGCTGACGCGAGCCCTGATGCTGGCGGCCGAAGCGGATTAGTTGAAAATTGTGGATCATCTCATCGTTTCAGCTGACGAGGTGTTCAGTTTCCGGGAGGCATGGCTACTATGACCATTGCACCGGAAATTTTGACACATTATCCTGATTTAAACGAAGCCCAGCGCCAGGTTATCGAACACCAGGACGGGCCTCTCCTGGTTATCGCCGGCCCCGGTTCAGGTAAAACTTACATGCTCTGCGATTCCCTGATTTAAAATGGGTCCCAGATCCTCTTTTCTCGAAAGGCCCGGGTCTGGTTACGATCGATGGCCAGCTTCATGCACCAGTAGTTGACTGCCTTCTTCCGCAGGTTTCGGTTATGTCTCAGGGTGTGAATAAATCGCTCCATCCCATATTTTCGTTGCACTTGATGGATGAAATCAAAGCCGCCGAAATTGATGGCCCGTTCAATGACAATTTCAGCGGAGGCCCTTGTCATGTCTCGGTCCCAGAAAAGTTCTTTTCTCATTTTACAAAGTCCATATAGAAAGCCTTAATTCTTTCCCAGTCAGCCACCGTCATCTTTGTTGGCCTATCATCCTTGAGCATAACAATCTGATCCATTTCTTTTTCAGCATCGTCGAAATAGACGAGGGATATCTTGAGCTGATAGTCATATCCCTCATCCAGCTCGTATTTCTGACGAACCTCTTTTTCCATCGAGCTGAAATTCATCCCTGTTTCTCGTAATATAAAAAAAAGATCGATAAAATCCTTCATGGATCCTCTTTGATTGATGGCTACGGCTTTCATTGCCGAAATGTCATCCAAAGACGCCAGGGGACAGGCAACCCTCTCTTGAATCGGCACCTCATTCACCTGGCACAGCAGTCTGTAGGGGAAAAGGAAGAGAGAAAACTTCAACCTCTCGGCGCCAAGGTAAAATATCACTGTGTCATTGCCAAGCAATTCAACGGTTACTGCATCAAAGCATCCCCTCATGTCGTTGAGAAAAAGCTCACTGCTGAATGGTGTTGGGGTAAAGAAATCCAAATCCATGGACAGCCGGTGCCGCAGATAAAGATACACTGCGGTCCCGCCGGCCAGGTAGGTTTCTTTCGGAAGGATGCCGCATTCGACGATTCGGATGAGTTTCTGCTCGAGAGAATTCCTCAATCGGCGTGAACTCTCCGGTATAAGCAACTCCGCCATTTATCGACTCCCACTTCGACCCTCCAAATGGACACCTTTAATCCCGGACCCGGATCAGGCGCAAAAGACAATTAAAATTCTATCGTTTTCAGCGTCGAAAGGCAAGGAATGCAACCGATTTCGTAGGAATCTTCCGATTTTTTTCATCAATCTTAGGTCCGAAGGATTGACCCGATCAGAGGGGATTGAGACGGTTGTTAAATCGTCCATCGTAACAGCCCGGCGCACAGTCCGAAGAATTGAGGAGGGTAAGGCTCTTCAAGCTGAAGAGGTTATGAAATACCTGCGCGAACAGCGGGGACTCGGTAATGCTGTTTGCGGTTTTGCTGACCAATGATGCGGCATGTGTCCTTGAAGGGAAACCTCGCTATTGGCGCACGAGAAAAGATTCTTTCGAACTATACAATTATGCTTCAACGAAGAAACAGCATAAGCGAAGGTGTTTTATTTTTAAAAATGGTCACATTTAAAATCCCAGGGCGGCCGGCAGCCATAAACTAAGAAAAGGAACAAACGCAACCAATAAAATTGTAGCGACTTCCACGAATGTAAACGGCAAAGCGAGAAGCGATATCTCTTCAATTGTGGTGCCGCCGATACCCGATGCTATAAAAAGATTTTCCCCTAAAGGTGGGGTTTCAAAACCGACCTCGCAACAACAAACCAAGACAATCCCAAAATGAATCGGATCAACGCCCAAATGCGTCATGATGGGCAACAAAACGGGCGTAACCAGCATAATGGTTGCGAGTGTTTCCATAAACA
>CAYXDR010000436.1:0-2932 GCA_964463515.1 uncultured Desulfobacteraceae bacterium
AGCCTGAAGCTCAGCAAAATCGAGCTAAATGTTGACAGAATGACATCCAGCTTATAAAAGTCGATCTTCCGGGAAACCTGTCTAAACCCTTCGGATTGAACCATCCGGAATTTCCGGATAGTTCCCCCGGGCGTGAGTTCGGCCTCCTCATAGACGCATCTTTATAGGGCAGGTGATAAAAATCAAGGACATCCTCCATGCACGCTACGAAGGCGGCGCTTCCCTCCGGAGGGATTTTCCAGTATTTGCTCCGGTGAGGCTGAAGTTCGTTTTTTTTAAAATTCGCTGTACGGACATATGCGACACGGACTCTGCAAATTTCAATTCAATCGCCTTCTCAGCCAAAAGCCTCACTGTCCACCGCCGATATCCATCGGGGACCTTCGAGCAGGCCAGTGCAATCAATCTTGCTTCGAAGGCCCCATCAAACTTGACCTCCCGGGGAGGATTTTCACGCTTCTTTCGAGTAAGAGCCGCCTCAAGGCCCTTTCCCACAAAGCGCTTCTTCAGATGCTCTATCGATCGGCTGCTCACCCCAAGGGCTGATGCCACATCAGCAACCTTCCAGGCAGGCCCCTCGGGCCCGGCATCGCACAGCAGCAACGCCCGGGCATTGATAAAACGCCTGGCCTCGATTTTTCCTTTGCGAGTCATTGACTCAAGTTCTTCGCGTTCTTCCTTGGTCAGGGTAACTCGATATCTTGGTGCCATGGCGATCTCCGTTTTAAGGTTGTCGCCATTATATCATATTAATCAATATGCGCAAACTAAAATGTTACATGGTACTAGCCCCTAAAAACATTTTCATTATGCCAGGCCAAAAACTCGTGGGAAGGTCTTATATTCGTCTCCAACGGCAGATGAATCCTCTGGCCTGACAAAGCATAATAGTCTCGGCCATTTTCAAATTCCTCGCGCACGAGGCGACTCACTTCAAAGCGATGATCCGTGGTGACAGTCACGTAACCGGTATCGAACAGCCGATGGATATCGGATCTAAGCAGAAGTCCGTTTGAAACCTTGTTGGGACCCTCCTCGCTAAACGGGCGAATGTGGGCAGCTTCGAGAGCAGGAAGTGTCTTCTCGCGAGTCACAGCACACCTCCGTTGGTAAGCATCGGTTACCATCACACGAAAGCTGCCTTGTCCCAGACGTGGCAAAATCAGGGCCGGTTTTCCATGGCGGTCTTCAAAGGCTGGATCACCGATTCGATCAGGTTGAACCGCATCCAAGTCGATATGGGCCAAACGATCCCGCACCTGCTCCCACAGACGGAGGCCCGTCCCGATGGTAAGATCATAGGTTTTGCCCTGCACGATATTCAGACTGAAATCTTCCGGCGCCGGGATCCAAAGATCACGAGGGAAAAAGAAAGGTTGAGTAAGGATAATACACCCTATTTTGTAATCTTCAAATGGGTGAGAAAATTTGCGGCGCCTCTCAATAAGCCGCTTCATGGAATATATCGAATCGGCTCCGTTTTTCACTCCAAAAGCCTGCCAGGCGAGACTCACCGGAAGAATGCTGTGGTGTGCAAAGAATCCGCCTCCTGCAATATAGTTTGTTGGAGAATGCAGTTTGAAAAAGAAAGGCTCCCCCGGTGACAATCTGCGGAAAGCAGTTCCTCCGCCCGGCTGCCAGAAATTAACCTCGTCAATTCCCGGTTGCTCAGAAAGGAACGAAAACCACCGGTTGTCCGTGACACCAACGTAGCCTTTCATCAAGATTTTCCAATTTTCTATTTAATTTGTTTTCTGGGATCCGCACCAAACTTCGCCCTAATAATCCTTATCATCCACTTTCTCTTATTTTTTAAAAACTTACCCTCCCCTACGGTTTTCCTCGAACATTTCCACCGGCATCGGGTACCATAATCGCCATACCATCTTGATCGGTCTTTCGCCTTCATAACTGACCCGATCTGCTGGCCCAAGGTAGACAAAAGGAACGGTCCAGTTGTTGCGCTTTTTCTGGTCGCGAGCAAAAATGAGAATGGTGTAACCCTGCGCCTCGTGGTCAATCAGGTTTTGTCCTGCAATGGATTGCTGAGTTGTGTTTGATTGCGATTCCCAGTGAAGCAGTTCTCGGCTGATTGGATAATCAGCATACATTGTGCTCGGTGAGAATTCCTTTTCGGTTTTCTGGTACGTTATCAGGAGCGCATAAGCCTTAATGTCTTTAAAGTGTAAGACGCCTATGCCTCGCTGTCCTGCAGACTCAAGAGTGGCTCGACGAAACGCCGCCTGAATATCCTTGATGCCATATTGTGCGTGCAGTTCAAGTCCACAGGGAAAATGTAATTCTGGAATGATACCTCCAACCTGCGACTCGGCTTCGGCCCAGGCCAGTATCTCATCCATATCGCTGAGAATTGTTGGATTCAAGCAAAGACGATGAAATGCTTCCTCCAGATCGGCAACACCTAACCGGCTGGCCGGCTCAGCCCATAAGCGATAATACACTCTGAGAGCTTGATCCCCTGCGACGGCCAAAGCCCCACTCACGTTCCCTGACTCGAGCAAACCAATAACGCTTCGCATAAGTGAGATTTCATGAGGCCCAGAAATAAACGCAGCCCTCACCAAGGCTTTTTTGAGAACACCAAAATCTGGATCAATAGGAATTGGACTAAGTTGTACCTTTGATTTCCAACCACTCCAGCTTTCCGCGACCAGCAACCGTTCTGGCTCATAGTTATGGTACCGCACAAAATTGCCAAAAGTCAGCTCTTGCCCTGTTTCCGAGGTAAAAGTTTGAAGCCGTTCAGGTACCTGGGTGGCCAGATTCCGCAGGTTTGTTCGGATGTTTTCTAGAACATGTTGTTTGGAAAGGCGATCCAGTTGAATAGAGCAGCCTGCCGGGAGATGGGGGAAGCTACTTTCAACTTCGTTATCAATTGAATAGCGGTGCTTTGACAACAGAGCTTTGAATT
>CAYXDR010000437.1:0-2929 GCA_964463515.1 uncultured Desulfobacteraceae bacterium
CTGCAGATAAAATCTCCTCTCCTGTCTTATCTACGCCGATGTCCTTCACATCGAATCCCGCCGATTTCATTAGCAGTGTGACGATATTTTTTCCTATATCGTGGATATCACCTTTCACAGTGGCCATCAGCACACTTCCAAGTTTTTTGTTGTCTCCACCAGCTTTCAATAACGCAGGTTCCAGCACAGCCACCGCCGCGTCCGCCGCCTTCGCGGCAAGCATCAACTCGGGCAAAAACAGCTCACCGGTGGAAAACCGCTCTCCCATCATGTCCAGAGCAGGGCGAATGCCGCCGTTGATCATATCGAGTGGGTGCAGCCCTTCCTCGATCCCTTTCCGCGCAACAGCCGCGGATTCATCTTCATTCAGTGCGACTATGGCATCCTGCAATCGAATCATTCTGTCTTCTGACATATTTTCTTCCTCTGACTTCGCTTTGTTTCGGTTGTGCCGGTTTATTTACCGTATCTTTCTTCCGCGTCTTTAAGTATAGCCTGCAACTCATCTTTGACTTCCTCAGGCAAAGGAGCCACCTGGTGCGTTGCGAGAATTTCCCTTGCTCTTTCGCGCGCCACTTCACGGATATCTTTTCGACCCCTGTCGTTCCATGTGTCATAAGTGGTACGGTCAAACAGGCTGGGAAGGTAGTGCTCCTTTCGGATGTGGTCCAGTGTGTGACGCAGCCCCATGAAGTTTCCGCGTGGTCCGACTTCCTTGATCTGGTCGAAACTCAATGTTTCCGGCGTCACCCGGACGCCTTCCAGCACACGGGCCACCATCCCCAGCATCTCGTTGTCTATGACATATTGTTCGTAACTGGTCAGCAGGCAGCTTTCCATGAGTCCGGCCGCGTCATGGATGTAGTTCCCCCCGGCCAAGGCTACGGTAAGAGCCTGGAGGGATTTTTCGACGCCCGCCTGCGCATCCGAACCTTTAGAATCAGACATCCCGCCCGTACTGTAGGTGGGCAGTCGATAAAACTTTGCCATCTGGTTCATGGCAGCATTGAGAAGCCCGAGTTCCACGGCCCCGGAGGCAAACAAACCGGAGCGCATATCACTGATGGAGCCCACGTTTCCCCACATCACCGGCGTCCCGGGCTTAACCAGTTGCGCCAGGGTGATGCCGGCCAGAGTCTCCGCGACATTTAAAAGCACCTGGCCGGCCAGAGGAGCAGGTCCTGTGGTACCGCCCTGTGGTTCTGAACCGACGATAATCGGGCAGCCTACCCTGGAAAGCGCCATGATAGCCTCCAGGTTGTCTTTTCCCCACTGAAGGGGTGAAACAGCCAGCATATTAATAATCACCATCGGTCGCTGCCGGAATGCATCCTCCCCGCCTGCCACGGCCACTCCCATTCGGTAAAGGTCCATGGCACCGTTTGCGGAAAACGGCGTCTGGCTCATCTGCTTCGTACAATTGTTGAAGGCCGCGTCCAGCATGTAGAGCTCGGTAAGTTTGGGGTTCACATCCGAGGGTGTAATCATTCCCTTGAAAAAATGAATGAAGTCCAGCGCATCTATCAGCCGGGCAAAGTCTTCACAGTCTTTCAAGGTCCCCGGCCGGATTTCACCGGTATCCAAGTCCCGGACATTCACAGGAAGCGTGCCCGGCCCGAAATAAACCCGATCACCTTCAGCGTGGATGTCCTTTTCAGGGTCCCTCGCGGCCAGCAACATAGACGACGGGCATTTGGCAACCGCACCCTCAACCATGTTCCGGGGCAGTTTGGCAATGCGGGAGGCCTTATCGATGACCGCACCGTGCTTCTCCAAAATGCCGAGAGCTTCTTCGCTTTCGAAAAAGCACCCCACCTGCTGCAGCACGTCCAACGCACGCTGGTGGATTTCTTCGATTTCCAGCCGGCTTAAAATCTTGAGCTGTCCGCCCTTCAAGTTGTAACTGTCCATTGTCTCTCCTCTAGCAATTCTGAATGTAATATTACCTTTATAACTGTTTGAATGTTCTCATTTTCCCGATGTCTCCGTTTCCTTGCGGTAGTAAAAGAGATCCAGCTCTCTGGCGTATTCTTCAAATATTTTCAACCACCGAGTGGTGGTTTCCGGATGTTTTTCACCAAGTTCACTTACCAACGCATGCAAAAAGGCAAGCGGCGCAGCATAAGGGTCCACAAAAGAGGGCAGGCCGATGGGGATCAAAAACACCAGGTCCGCATACGGGGTGAGTGGCGAGGCATGACTGTCTGTGACTACAATTATTTTGGCCTCGAACCGGCTGGCAAGCTTGATCAACTCGATGGTCGCCCTTGGATACCGCGGAAACGAAATAAAAACGAATACTGTATCCCTGGTTATTTCGTTCAAATCGTTTCCACCCAATTCGCTTTTATCGTGCTTGACCACCACGCGCCGAAGTATTTTATTCGACATGTAGGCGAGATAGTCGGCAAGCGGTGCGGAGCCCATTGCGCCGGAAACCACCACATATGAAGATTCCGCCAGCCAGTCAATCGCCCTATCGAAATCCCTTTTATGGATATTTTTTGCCAAATTAGCCAAGTTTTTCATCTCACGGTGCAACACCCTTTCAAAACCTGTCTTAGGCCGGCCGGCCATTGCCGGCTTCAGGTCCATGGATAGGTTGAACCGCCCAAGAGTGTTCAGCTCCGCCTGGATTTTTTGGCGAATTTCGCGCGCCAGGTGTGAGTAGCCTTCGTAGCCGAGCTTGTGGCAGAAGCGGACAACGGTTGCGTTTGACACTCCAGCGGAGGCGGCCAGCTCCCCGACGGAATAAAAACATACTGTTTCAAGATGTTGAGCCACATATTCCGCCAGGATCTTCTGCTGAGGGGTGAAGTCAGCCATGCGCGCACGTATTCGTTCAATCACCACCGGAGCGATGCGCTCAGTCTCACCACCCCTTGTCTTTTTCGTGTCACTCATGTTAGTTTCCTGTCCTTTCGCGAAA
>CAYXDR010000438.1:0-2915 GCA_964463515.1 uncultured Desulfobacteraceae bacterium
AAAGTCCCCAAGCCGTCATTTCCCGACACAAGAAGATGTCGGGGAATCCAGAAGTCATTGGAATCACTGGACCCCGGCCTGTGCCGGGGTGACGATGTCTCTCGGGGTCGCTATCGGCATCGGTATCGGAAGCTGATCAACTCTCTTTTCGACCCCGATACCGATTCCGACCCCGACGCCGATAAGCCGGGGATGGTACTTTTTGTGACCTCATCGATTCCTTGCGGTTAGAAGAATTCCCCGGATCGGGAGGAGAATCCGGGGAATCCACTAAAAATGGTAGGTAGCAGAAAGCAGAGGAAAAGACAACCATCGCAGCGGAATCAGCGGTGGCGCCATTGAGGCTTACGTTTTTCGAGAAAGGCTTTCAGTCCTTCACCGGCATCATGGGTTTTCATGAGTTGGTTCAGGTAGATGTCCTCGATAATTTTCAGAGACGGTTCCAGTTCGTCACGGAGCCCGGCGTTGATCGCATGTTTGGTTTGCCTCAGCACTTCTGCGCTGAGCCTGGTGAAGCTGGCCGTAAATTCCGCGGTGGTTTCCTGGAGCTTTTCATCCGGGACGATCTTGTTGACAAGACCGAGGGAAAGGGCCTCCGTTGCGGGGAAAGTTTTTCCGGAAAGGATGATTTCGATCGCAGCCTTTCTGCCTGTGATCCGCGGGAACAATTGCGCCGCTATGGGTGGAAAGACCCCGACCTTGATTTCAGGCTGCCCGAATTTCGAGCTTTCTGCGGCAATGACCATATCGCAGAAGGCCGCGAGTTCAAAGCCGCCGCCCAGACAGGACCCGAAAACAGAGGCAACCGTGGGAATTTTTACCGCGTCCAGCAGGCGGAACATCCTGTGAAAAACTTCAATCATTTTGGGGGCCATATCCCCCGTGTGTTCCCCGACATCCACCCCGGCCGAGAAGCATTTGCCTTCAGCCTTGATAACGATGACCCGGAGCTCGGTTTCCCGTGCCCAGGAATCCAGCACGCTGTTTATTTCCTCCATCATCGCGATATTGAGGACGTTGAGAGGGGGCCTCGACAGGGTGATCGAACCGAGTCCACCCGAGACATCTGTCTTAATATACTGATAATCCATCGCGGTTACCTCCGGCTTTTTTTATTCACGAGGCTTCCCGAGCACATCTGCGAACATGTCCATGTTCCATGTCTTGCCCTGCGCAATGTTCTGGCGGAACTTGATGAAATCGATCGTCCCCTGGCCGGTGATTTTCTTGGTGTTGAATGCACCGAATCCCAGGAACGCTTCTCCTCCCATGTTGGCGGCAAGCCAGTGGCGGCTGGCGTTTTTGGATAAATCCCAGAAGAACTTCTTCTTGGACCTTATACCGTCTACAGCCTTGATGAGGCAGCCGGGAAAAAGATTGGCGAATGTCCATGTCACCTTGTTGAGTTCCGCATCCAGCAGGCTGAAATCAGCGTTCGCCTGGTGTTCTTTGACAAAGGCACGGGCTTCTTTCAGTTCCGCGCCTTTCTTGAACTCTCCGTACACAATTTCACCGTCTTCTACGTATCGGTCCGTGATTATCTGGGGATTACGGACCCAATTACCATCGATCTTAAGCACCGGGACGCATTTGCTGATCAGGTTCTTGAGTTTCATCTTGTAGGCCGACCACATCTCGCAGGACACACAGTTCCACATCGCATCCTCGATTCCCAGGTACCAGGGCAGAAAGTCCGTGGAACCGCCATCCGGAGAGGAGCCGTGCCGGGGGCCCGCCTGCCCGAAGATGGCCAGGTCGGAGGAAAGTGTAAGGTCGCACGCCATGCCGATTTCCTGGCCTCCTGCCACTCTCATTCCGTTTACCCTGCACAAAGTCGGTTTTTTGCACATCAGAATCGAGTCCACCATGCGGTTGAACAGCTCCATGTACTGGCCATATTCATCAGAGCGCAGGGTGTAATACTCGCTGTACTCCTTGGTGTTGCCGCCTGTGCAGAATGCATAGGGCCCGGTGGCGGTGAAAATTGCGGCGACGACGGACCTGTCCGTGGAAGCGCTGTCGAAACCCGCGATCACCCCTTTTATCATTTCGGTGGTATAAGAATTGTATTGGGCAGGGTTGTTGAGCCTGATCCAGGAAACATACAATCCATCAATTATCTTTCCTTCAGGATCGGTCAAAGGTCTTTTTTCGTATACGACGCAGGGGGCGTCCTCATCCGAGCCCCAGTGGGCATCTGTGTGTAGCTGGTGATTTTTAAGTTCATCGTCTCTAGGCATCCACTCCAAAGCCATTTCATTACCTCCCTTGTGATGCCCGATCGGTTCGAAGGTTATCCTCCGGAGATGCCGGATGGAAACCAAAGAAAGGGCACCGGCCAGTTGTTGAACTTGTCGAGCCGCTTTCAGCCCGGATTTCAAAACGAGGAAGCCAGAGAGCCGATTCGGTTAAAAATCGGGAACAAGTACGATTCTTTTCTCCGGAGCTCCCTTGGAATGAACTTCTTCGAAAGTCTCGGCGATTGAACTCATGGGCCTGGTTTCAACGAAGGGTTCCATCGCCACTTTTCCCGAAAGGACGAACTGAAGCACCTGTGGGTAATATTCGGGCAGACAACCCCATGTGCCAATTATTTCGGCATCGAAAGCCATGAGCCTGCTTATGGAATATTCCACCTTGTGAAGTCCGAATCCGATAATAATCAATTTGCCGGTGAAGCTGAGCAGGCTGAGGGCGATTTCCTGCCCCGGGCGCGTCCCGGAAGCTTCGAAAATTTTCCAGCCGAACACGGGCAGTCCGGCCTCTTTTCGGATTTTTTTGATTTCATTGGATATATCTTTAAGGGATTTTTCGGAAGTATTTATGACATGGTCGGCACCATAGGAAAGCATCTTCTGCAGCCTCGCTTCCTGGACAAGGTATTGTCCGACGCCTCCAACGCCAATGATGACCAC